>JAHEGL010000371.1 GCA_024645145.1 Planktotalea sp. | reverse complement strand
CCGCCCTGACACTCACACTGGTGATTGTGGCACACATGATGCGTATGACGCGCGCGGCGATCATCAACTTATTGGCTAACCCGTATATTCAAATGGCACGCTTATCGGGTGCAACGCAACGAGAAATCATCCTAAAACACGCACTACCCAACGCATGGGCGCCAATTGCCACTGTGATTGCATTTAACCTTGCCTATCTGGTTGTTGGGGTTGTCGTTGTTGAGGTGGTCTTTGTTTACCCAGGCGTTGGCCAGCTGATGGTGGATTCAGTGACAAGCCGTGACATTCCCGTTGTCCAAGCCTGTGCGCTGATCTTTGCGATCACCTACATCTTTTTGAACCTATTGGCCGATATCATCGGCATCATCACTAACCCAAGATTGTTGCATCCAAAATGAGTCAAGAACATACAGCCTATTCCGCAACGGATGAAGTCACGTCATTCTTGAAAAAGCGGACCGCATGGAGCCGCACAAAAATCCTATTGCGTAAATCGCCTGCGACCGCGCGTTTTGGGATGATTGTGATTTCCATTTACGTCCTTGTTGCAATTTTCGCACCTTGGATTGCACCATACGGCGAAGCTGAAGTATTCGCTGTGCCTTATGCACCTTGGGGTGGCGAACACCTGGTGGGCACGGATCAAATTGGACGCGATATCTATTCACGCATGATTTACGGCGCGCGAAATACCGTTGGTATTGCACTGGTGACCACAATCTTGGCCTTTGTCATCGGTGGCGGCCTTGGTTTGGCGGCGGCGATCAATCGCTCGTGGCTGGATCAACTGCTTAGTCGCGGTGTCGATGTCCTTATGGCGATCCCCAGCTTGATCTTTGCGCTGGTTTTGTTGTCCATCTTTGGATCGTCTGCAATCAACCTAATTCTAATCATAGCGATTTTGGACTCGACCCGGGTATTTCGTTTAACACGCTCGGTCGCGGTAAATGTTGTTGTCATGGACTATGTCGAAGCGGCCCGCCTGCGTGGTGAAGGGTTGGGTTGGATCATGCGGCGTGAAATTTTGCCCAATATCCTGCCCCCATTGGTTGCTGAATTCGGGCTGCGTTTCTGTTTTGTATTCCTGACTATTGCGGCTTTATCGTTTTTGGGTGTGGGTATCCAGCCGCCAACTGCAGACTGGGGTTCAATGGTGCGCGAAAATGCATCCCTGATCCAATTTGCGCAATATGACCTAAAGGCGGGTTTGACGCCGCTACTGCCGGCATCGGCCATTGCATTGCTAACAGTCGCTGTGAACTTTGTTGTGGACTGGTTCCTACACCACACAAGCGGTATCAAGGATTAATGGAATGAGCAAGAACGATATCTTACTCGACATTAAGAACCTCAAGATTGAGGGGTTCTCTGATGAAAAATGGCATCCTATTGTTAAGGGTGTGGACCTAACTCTGCGCCGTGGTCAGATCATGGGCCTGATTGGTGAATCAGGTGCAGGAAAGTCTACACTTGGCCTTGCGGCGATGGGGTACACTCAACCGGGTTGCCGGATCACTGGTGGCGAAATCACGTTCGACGGTGTCGACCTTGCAAAACTGAGTGAAGGGAAAAAGCGCGAATATTGGGGTAATCGCATCACATATGTTGCCCAGTCGGCGGCCGCTTCATTTAACCCCGCGCATCGCCTGATTGATCAGACGACGGCGTCCACCATCCGCTTTGGCATAAAACCTGAATCTGAGGCAAAAGCAGACGCTGTCACGCTATATGACGCGCTGAACCTGCCAAACCCAAGCACGATTGGTAACAGGTATCCGCATCAGGTGTCTGGCGGTCAGCTGCAGCGTGTCATGACTGCGATGGCCATGTCACCACGCCCCGACCTAATCGTCTTTGATGAACCAACCACTGCGTTGGACGTCACCACACAGGTAGAAGTGCTAACCGCTATGCGCAGGGTTGTAGAAGAATTCAACACAGCCGCAATCTACATCACCCATGATTTGGCCGTTGTTGCACAGATGGCCGATTTCATCAAAGTGTTGCGCCACGGCAATGAGGTAGAAGAAGCCCCAACGCGCGACATGCTAAGCGCCCCTAAAGAGGATTACACCAAATCCTTGTGGTCCGTTCGGGCGCTAGAAAAAGACCCGATTAAAGAACAAGCACCGATCCTAGAAATCAAAAACATCGACGCAGCCTATAGCAAGGTGAAGGTCCTGAATGATGTGAACATCTCGGTTCCGCGTGGTTCAACGGTTGCGGTTGTGGGTGAATCAGGGTCAGGAAAATCCACAACTGCGCGGGTCATTACAGGTTTGTTGCAGCCGATGACAGGTTCGATCGAGTTTCACGGGTCGACATTGCCAAATAAGCTTGAGGATCGCACCAAAGAGCAAAAGCGCCGTATCCAAATGATTTATCAGATGGCTGATACGGCAATGAACCCACGCCAAACCGTACGTGAAATCA
>JAHEGL010000365.1 GCA_024645145.1 Planktotalea sp. | reverse complement strand
TCATCTTTCCTACAGCCGTGCGATTTCTGCCATTGCACAGGCGTGTCATTCCTCAGACAGTCGCGAAAATCCGGGGATTTCCGTCAAACTTTCCGCGCTGCATCCGCGCTATGAAGTGGCGCAGCGTGAGCGCGTGATGGAAGAGCTGGTGCCGCGTCTGCGTTCCCTCGCGCTCTTGGCCAAGTCGGCAAACATGGGGCTTAACATCGACGCAGAAGAAGCGGATCGCCTCACGCTTTCGCTGGATGTGATCGAAGCGGTGCTAAGCGAAAGCGCCCTCAAAGGCTGGGACGGCTTCGGCGTCGTGGTGCAGGCCTATGGTCCGCGGGCACCTTTCGTCATTGATCATTTGCACGCCCTTGCAACGCGGCTTGATCGCAACATTATGGTGCGCCTTGTGAAGGGGGCCTATTGGGATACAGAAGTAAAACGCGCACAAGTCGAGGGGCTTAGCGGATTTCCGGTCTTCACATCAAAGGCTGTGACGGATGTTTCCTACATTGCGTGTGCGCGCAAATTGCTTGGTATGACGGACCGGATTTATCCACAATTCGCGACGCACAATGCCCATACGACCAGCGCCATTTTGCAAATGGGCGCAGATGCGTCGCGGTATGAATTCCAACGCCTTCACGGCATGGGGGAAGTGATGCACACCCTTGTGATGGCAGCGCAGAACACCCGTTGCCGCATCTACGCGCCTGTTGGGGCACACCGTGATTTGCTCGCATATCTTGTGCGCCGCTTGCTTGAGAATGGGGCTAATAGCTCCTTTGTTAACCAGATCGTGGATGAGGATGTCAGCCCCGAAGACATCGCCGTTGATCCTTTTGATGCAGCACTCAACGCGGACACTTGGCTCGCGACGGGGCCAGAGCTTTTCGCGCCGGAACGTGCAAACTCCAAAGGGTTTGATCTCAGCCATACGCCAGATCTTGAACAGATAGCGGCCGCACGTGACCCGTTTAAGACGCATGAATGGCAGGCCGTATCGCTTATTGCCGCCGACGCGCCAACAGGGCAGGGCATTGAGCTGCGCAATCCTTTTGATCCAAGCGAGCGTGTTGGAACCGCCTCGCTCGCGTCGCCTGCTCAAATCGAAGCTGCACTTGATAGCGCAACGCCTTGGTCCGTAAGCCCAGCGGAGCGCCGCGCCGTCTTGCACAAAGCGGCTGATCTTTATGAAACAAGATACGGTGAACTCTTCGCGCTGCTGTCACGCGAAGCGGGAAAAACTTTGCTCGATTGCGTCGGCGAATTGCGCGAAGCCGTTGATTTCTTGCGCTATTATGCAGAACGCACGACAGATGAAACACCTATTGGTACATTCACATGTATCTCACCTTGGAACTTTCCACTAGCGATCTTCACAGGCCAAGTCAGCGCCGCTTTGGCTGCTGGTAACGCCGTCATGGCGAAACCAGCGGAGCAAACACCGCTGATCGCGCATCTCGCCGTATCGCTTTTGCACGACGCAGGCGTGCCGCGCGCGGCGTTGCAATTGATCTTGGGTGCAGGCGATGTTGGGGCGTTTTTAACCTCCGATCGGCGCGTTGGGGGTGTTGCATTTACGGGCTCGACCGAAACCGCCAAGCTAATCCGCGCAAGCATGGCCAAACATCTCGCGCCAGACGCACCTTTGTTGGCAGAAACAGGCGGCCTGAACGCGATGATCGTCGACAGCACCGCATTGCCGGAGCAGGCAGTGACGGCAATTGTTGAAAGCGCGTTTCAATCTGCGGGTCAGCGTTGCTCTGCGTTGCGCTGTCTTTATGTGCAAGAAGATGTCGCCGACACGGTGCAAGAAATGCTAATCGGCGCGATGAAAGAACTGTGCCTTGCCGCACCATGGGATTTGCAAACCGATGTTGGCCCATTGATCGACCAAGAGGCGCAAAGCCAAATCGCGGACTACGTCGCACAGGCGCGCGAAGCTGGGCGCGTTTTATACGAACTTGATCCGTCCGAGACAGGATATTTCGTGCCGCCCACGCTTGTCTCCGTCAACGGAATCGCTGATCTAGAGCGCGAAGTCTTCGGCCCAATCCTGCACATCGCGCGTTTCAAGGCACGGGATTTGGATCAGGTAATCACTGATATCAACAACACTGGGTATGGTCTGACATTTGGCCTGCAAACCCGTATTGATGATCGGGTACAGCACGTTTCCGAGCGTATCAAAGCCGGCAATATCTATGTGAACCGCAACCAGATTGGCGCCATCGTTGGCTCGCAACCCTTTGGTGGCGCTGGTCTTTCTGGCACGGGTCCAAAAGCGGGTGGGCCGCTATATCTGTCGCGGTTCCGCAAAGTGGATGTACTGCAGAGTGATGGGGCATTCGATGCAGATATGGCAACGGACACCCTGAGTGCAGCAATCAAAAGCGAAAACACCGTCGCAGCTCTGACAAAAGATATCTTGCCGGGTCCGACTGG
>JAHEGL010000359.1 GCA_024645145.1 Planktotalea sp. | reverse complement strand
CATGAGCCACGTGGACGCGGCACACATCAGCTTGGTGATGGCGACGCCCTTGCGCAAGCAGTTGATGCGCCAGTTGTTTGGGATTTTCGGTCCAACGATGTGCAGCTTGGCGGGGAAGGTGCGCCGCTTGCGCCCTTTTTTCATTTCGCCTGTGCTAAGTGGATCAAAGCGGAAAAGCCTTTGGCATTCCTCAATTTAGGTGGCGTTGGCAACATCACTTGGATCGACCCGAGCAAAAATGCGCCACAAGAGCAGGGGGCTTTGCTTGCGTTTGATACGGGGCCCGCGAATGCGCCGATCAATGATCTGATGCAAAGCCGCCTTGACCAAAGCTATGACAAGGACGGAGCGCTCGCCAAGCAAGGTCGTGTAGAAACAGGCGCGCTTGAGCTGTTTCTCGCAGAAACCTATTTTACACGCATTCCGCCCAAGTCCTTAGATCGCGATGATTTTTCGGTCATGCTGGATCTTGTGCGCGAACTCTCTGATGCAGATGCGGCCGCAACCATGACCGCGATGAGCGCTGCAGCTGTGATGCAAGGGATGCAACACTGCCCCAGTCCGCCAGAGCGTGTGCTTGTCTGTGGTGGTGGGCGTCATAACCCAGTGATGATGCACATGCTGCGCGAGGCGCTTGATTGCCCTGTCGACCCTGTGGAGAGCGTTGGCCTAGATGGTGATATGCTCGAAGCACAAGCTTTCGCCTATCTAGCAGTGCGCGTGGCGCGGGGGCTGCCCACAAGCTGTCCAAGTACAACGGGCGTCGGTGCTAACGTTGGCGGTGGCATTCTTAGTCACCCAACCGCATGAAACGCAGAATAATCCCTTGAATTCCTCTCTCTAGAAATATTCCGGGGAGCGCGAGGGGCTGGTCCCTCGCTACCAGTTCTCAAGAATATCCTACGCTGAACAGCTCGCCCCGCCCAAAACGCAAAACTTCGCGCAATGCGGATGGTTAAGCTGAACCGATCCTTCCGCTTGTTCCAGAGTTGTCCCCATTTCGAACTCTTCTGAATATGGAAGCAAAGTGCAGGCCAAAACGGCCGGTTTTTCTGCGCCTTTGCGTTTCACGACCATACGCGATGACGCGCACATCATTGCATCGGGCGATTTGTCCAAAATACCCCAGCAGGCGGTGGTGATTTCTGGGACATCTATGGTTTCATCCATTTCTGGGAACAAGACAGTCTCGGCAGGATTGTCTGCGTCAATGTCGAAGCCGTGCTCGGCAAACAGCGCGCTATAGCCTTTACGCGACTCCAAATCGGACTCAACCCAAACGGTTCGACCGGCCACTGCCATTTTGAACCCGTTTTCTTGCAACCATGTCATACCTTCGATCGTCTTGGCGAACGTGCCAGCACCACGCTCTTTGTCGTGGTTGTCCGCGTCCCAATGATCAACTGAAACGCGCATCGTCAATTTGCCCGGGTAGGTCGCATTCAACTCCAGTAATCCTGTGCGCATGGACTTGCGCATCATTGGGCGCATCGCGTTGGTCAAAATCAAAACATCATAGCCGCGCTCCAATGAAGCGCGCGTGATGTCGATCATCTCAGGGTTCATAAACGGCTCACCACCCGTAAATGCAATTTCACGCACGTTCCATTTGCGCGTTTCTAATTGATCTAGATAGTCACGGACCTCTTCAGCGTTGATATAGACCAAGGCGTCGTTCTTTGGTGAACTCAGGATATAGCAATTTTCGCACTCAATATTGCACAGAGTGCCGGTGTTAAACCAAAGCGTTTGCGGATTGCTCAATGCGACGCTTGCGCGAGCTTCGCCTTTGGCGGTGAGGAACGTGTCTTTGAATTTCTCTGCCGCGCGTTGGGGCGTTTCCAGATCTTTCATACTGCGTCCTCAGAATAGCGTTAGGTCCTTTTACCCTGCACTGTTCAAACATAAAAGTGCGGATAAAAACGCTGACACCATTGTGATGTGAAAAAGCAGTGATAGACATGCGCGCGACAGCAGGTTAAACGTCAGCAAAAATCACGTTAGCGCTAACGGACTATGCGCATGGCCAATTACAAGAAATGGAGCGCCTGTTATGGTTTCTCGCGTTATCCCCGTCGACCCTTTTGATCTTGTCATTTTTGGCGCTACGGGGGATCTCGCGCGTCGCAAAATTTTGCCGGGTCTGTTTCGTCGTTTTTGTGCAGGTCAAATTCCGCCGGAAAGTCAGATCATTGGCGCGGCACGCAGTGATCACGATGCGCAAGAATTTCGCGTCGTTGTAGCTGAAGCAATCCGAGAGTTTGGCGGTGGAAAAGCGTGCGAAGACGGCACGTTAGATGAGTTCTTGCAACGAATCGACTACGTCACCGTCGATGCGCGCGGCGATACAGGATGGCGCGAACTTGCAGGCAAGGTGCGCAAAGAGCTGATCAACGCCTTTTACTTCTCTGTCGGGCCGGGCCTGTTTGGCGATTTGGCAGAGCGCCTTCA
>JAHEGL010000355.1:1405-2457 GCA_024645145.1 Planktotalea sp. | reverse complement strand
AAAGCTTGATCAAGCGCCGCTCGCCCGGGAAAGACCGGTTTGAACAGTTTATTGCAGCAAATATCGACACGGCATTCATCGTCACGTCGTGCAACGCAGATTTCAATATTGCGCGGCTTGAGCGCTATGTCGCCCTAGCCTTTGATGCAGAGGTAACGCCCGTCATCTTGCTCACCAAACCTGATCTTTGTGACGATACAGCCCCCTATAAGAAGGACGCGCAAAACATTTCTGATCTTGTCGCAGTTGAAGTGCTTAACGCAACTTCAGATACCGTCGATCAACAGCTCGCCACTTGGTGTAAGAAGGGCCAAACAGTCGCTTTTCTCGGTTCTTCTGGTGTTGGCAAATCCACGCTTTCCAATGCGCTTGCAGGCAATGAGGATATTGAAACCGGCGCAATCCGCGAAATTGACAGTAAGGGCCGTCATACAACGACGCGCCGCGAGTTGCATTTCGTAAGGTCCGGCTGTGCAGTTCTGGACACGCCCGGCATGCGAGAGCTTCAATTGACGGACGCGGCCGCTGGTGTTGGCGATGTTTTCGCTGATCTGCAAACGCTACAAAACCAATGCAAGTTTCGCGATTGTGCCCATGACAGCGAGCCGGGATGCGCCATCAAAGCCGCGCTGGCCCGTGGCGATATTGATCAAGCACGTGTCACGCGCTGGCGTCGACTTGTTGCGGAAGACACCTTTAACACCCTGTCCCTGCAAGAGCGAAAGCACAAAGAAAAAGACTTAAGTAAGATCATTAAGTCATTGGGTTTAAATAATAGAAATGAACGACCTAAATAATTACTCAGCCAAATCTGGCCACTTCATTCCCGTATGGACCTTGGAAATTCAAACGTTGCTGGAAGACACTGACCGTATTCTTGATGCGATTATGAAAGTGCACCCGCTGAGCTATGGCCGCTACCAACGCAACGCCTCTATCTCTGCCGTGGGGTGCGAAACGGCGCAGCCAGAGCCTAATTCAACCACCCATACTCATCTTGAAAACTTTGAGTCAGGTGGTACCGAAACCTATCCGATGGTCGAGTTGAAAAT
>JAHEGL010000355.1:0-1395 GCA_024645145.1 Planktotalea sp. | reverse complement strand
AGACACCGCCGTGCTTTCCAAAGTTATGGATGCGATCCTGTCGGTGCATCACTATGAGGAATCTGTGGTGTTCTTGCGCGAAGATCACACCCATCGTGCCGCCTATGATCCAAACCGCGACAATCCAAATCGTTGGTGGAACAACGGACGCTGTTTGCCGAATAAACTTTCCTGATCATTCCTCCAGATCAGCACCCCAATAAAGAAAATCGAGCCACGTCTGGTGCAACTCTTTTTGCACCCGTGCAAGTTTGCGTCCGACCTTGTCCAACTCGTGCGGAGATGGCGCGCGTGGTTTGCGTAGTAATTTCATTCCCGCCTCTCGCGGTGTTTTATTGGCTTTACGCAGATTGCACGACTGACACGCCGCCACGATATTTTCAAACGTCGCAGGCCCTTTGCGCGAACGCGGAAGGACGTGATCAAAGGTCAGATCTTTGGCCGCTTTTTTCGTCCCGCAATACTGACAACAAAACCCGTCGCGCAGAAACAAGTTATAGCGGGTGAACGCAGCATTCTTGCGTTTGTGATATTGGCGCAGACATACGACAGCTGGCACTTCAAAAGCTTGAGATGCGCTTCGCACTGTCAGTTCTTCATAAGTTTTCAGCTGGATAACACGGTCCTGCAACACCGCTGTCATCGCTTCTTGCCAAGACCACGTGGACAAAGGCATCCAGCTGAGCGGTTGCATGTCCGCATTCAAAACCAGTGTGCGATGCGTATTAAGCTGATGCACATGCGGGTCGATTTCAATCAAGTCAGTGCTCATGCCAATTCCCCTTTGACAGGGTCATTTTGCAAGCGGCTTTGGCCGCCTTTAAACGATACTTTTTTGAAGCTTACATCCCCCTAGACTACGAAGAGGAGCAGGATTAGCCCTGTTCCTTCCGATAATCACTATATCTAGGGAAAAACGTCTGACAAGCCGTAGAATTACGGCTGCTTTCAGGGTCGCTTATAGGTTCAGTTTGTCGCGCATAAACGCCAGCGCAACAGAAAGACCGTCAGGTGCAATACCATGCGCCGTGCCTTTCATAATATGTGCATAAACGTCCTCAAAACCCGCTTTTTGCAACGCATCCGCGGCATCAGGAAGCGATTGCACAGGCACGACATCATCTGCATCCCCATGAACAAGCAGGATTGACGGGCGCACCACGACCTCATCGGCCAGCAACTCAGGCGAAAGCAAACGACCAGAGAAACCAACAACGCCGGCGACTGCATCTTCACGGCGTGGCGCGACATGCAGGCTCATCATTGTGCCTTGGGAAAAGCCGAAGAGAACAACCTGTTCTGGTAGAACATCCTCATCCACCATCAGCGCATCCAAAAATGCGTTTAGGTCTTCAACAGCGGCGTTCATGCCGCGCTCCGCCTCTTCTTCAGATG
>JAHEGL010000352.1 GCA_024645145.1 Planktotalea sp. | reverse complement strand
TGACATGGGTGAATGTGCTGCGATCAAACGCAGCAAGTTTTCTTTAACCTCTAGGTCTGGTGCCTTTTCGATCTGTCGAGCGAGATACAGATAGTTCCAGCAAATGATGCTATTTTTGATAAGGCGATTGCATGCCTCTGCGATTTCCTGTTCGTCCTTCTCGGTCTGGGTGTTTTAACGTGGATTTCCGACTGCCACGGCGCGGGTGAAGCGGTTGGCGAGCTCGACTTTGTTGAGTTGCTTTTCGATGGCTTGGCGCTGTGCCAGATCATCAATATAGCGCAGAATGAACAGGGTTTTGATGATCTGCCCAAAGGCTTTCATAGTTTGATACAGGGCATGCTGGCGCGAATAAGAGTTCAGTCGCCGGAAGATGTCGGATGCAGTATTTTCCTTGAGCTTGATGGTGGTCACCAGGCGTAAGAAATCATCCCAGTTTTCTAAAATGACAGCTTCACTGATCGTTTTGTCCGGACGGATCGCCCAGCATTCCGCGCCTTGGTTTCGGGGCTTGAATGCATAAAGGGTCTGTTTCCCGATGCCCTTAATCCGTGGCGTAAAGGAAAATTGGGTTCATCCCAACAAAAGTACCAAAACCACCACAGAATTTTGTGTATTCAACTGAATCTGTTGATTTAATTGCCTTTTTGACACTCCCATTTTGCACCTTGTTTCGCAGGGTGAGTTTCGGGGGACGTTTATGATCCAATATTCGTCTTTATGAGTTTAGAAATATTTGTTCCTTTTCTAAATTCAATAGGTCGCTGTTTTCATTGAGAAAATACCATTCTGAAACTATGTTCGGAAAAGCGACCTCATGAGTTGACCTATATAGCGTTTTTAGAACAATAACTGAGTTTAAACTTCTATGGTGGGTTTGGTACTTTTATTGGGATGGACCCAAAAATGCTGAAACCAAAGACTGCCGCCAAAAAATGTGTGCTGGCGTTACGAGCTTCTCAAAGCTCCTTACGTCCTGCTTGGGTGTCGTCGTTATGTGCTTTCATGATGGATCAGCAACTTTCTTCCGAGCCCACTCACTGGAACAGGGGCTTGCTTAAAAATAAGCCTTCAAAAAAGGCTAGGCGGTTCGGCATGATCTTCCTTACCCGCGCTTCGACGTTTTGCTGCAAGCGACCGGGGTGCACCAGCATTGCCCATGCAAAAAGCGCGGATTCCGCCATATCTTCTTTGTTGGGCTGGCGGGCCGCGTATTCAGTTACAAACGCACTATCTGAACTTACCGCTCTACGCCATGCGCGACTGCGCAAATACCGTGCATCCAATGTTGCATGCACGCTTTCATGGAACACAGTTTCTTCCAGATCATGGTTGCAGATGCGGGTACGAATGTTGTCTGAATAGAGCACAAAGAAATGTCCATCCACCTCGCCAAAAGCCGTCTCATCGCCTTTATGTATTACCACATGGTCAAGGCGGGATCGCATGACCGTTGGCAGCTTACCAATTGCTTGGGCCACAGGCTCCACCGCTCGCAAAGCTGCAGATTGTGAAGCAAAGTCAGAATGCGCCCAAAGGCCAACGGATGTGCCGTCTTTGTAATTGGCCGCATAGATAAATGTGCCAGTGTCGAAAAGAACATCACGACGCTTATCAGGCATTTCTGCCCGCTCGATTCCTTGGAACGCCAAGCAAGAAAACACGCTCTGATCATTCGTGCGAATAAATTCCAGATCGTTGGATACAACGGAGTTTGGAAAAATCGGATTAGCTTGTGCCGAAAACGCCTGAGCAGCCATCAATAACGCCCCCAATAAAACTGATCTCATTCAAATCTCCCAAGAACTAAATACCTTTCGGCTCAAAAATAACTACTCTATTCTACTTAGTTTTAGAAAAAGCGCCAGTACCTGTCAAACAATCGGACGATTGCGGACAGGGCTTCAAAACCCGTCCGTAAATTAGCTTGCAATACTATAGGACACAGGTATCATTTTGTAACGAACTGACCCATTTCCAGAACCTTTGCTTATGCCCGTGTCTCCACGTTCGACCAGACGCCCGAAAACCAGATCCAAGAAATCAAGACGGCTGGCTTTGCCGTTGAGCCGCACCGCATCATCACAGAGACAATCTCAGGCTCCATGGCCATTGCGCAGCGGGAAGGATTTTCCAAACTGCTCGATAGGATGGAAAAAGGTGACGTCCTGATTGTCACCAAACTGGACCGGCTGGGCCGCGACGCCATCGATGTCAGCACAACCGTCGCAAAGCTGGAGGAAATCGGTATCCGTGTGCATTGCCAGGCCTTAGGTGGCGTTGACCTTACCAGCTCCGCCGGAAAGATGACCATGAATGTCATCAACGCGGTCGCACAGTTCGAACGCGATCTTTTGATTGAACGCACTCAATCAGGCCTCGCCCGCGCCAAAGCTGAAGGTAAGTCCTTGGGGCGGCCATCTGCCCTATCAGCGGATCAGCAACTCGACGTGAAAAAG
>JAHEGL010000351.1:2063-2467 GCA_024645145.1 Planktotalea sp. | reverse complement strand
CGACGGCTCATTCGATCAAGCGACCTACATCAAAGCGCTAGAGGAAACGGTCGATGTCATCGTGATTGATCAGCAGCCTTCTCTCACTTTGATGCAGCTCAATGGTTTGATCGCCGCAGATACAGTTGTCATTCCACAAACCATGAAAGGTTTCGATCTCGCGACCTTGTCGACCTATGTGTCAAACATTGGTGAATACCTGGAATTCATCATGGGGTTTGAGGCGGGTATCGAAGTGGGCCGAGGAGAGCATGTGGTTCTCCCGACGATTGTTCAAGAGCAGAATAACCAAGATACCGACCAGATTTTGGATCTGTATCGGCGTGCCCCCCGTGAGATTTTGCAAGTTTGGTACAACCGATCTGATGCGATCGCGAATGCCTCGGAAGAGTACAAAAGTATCT
>JAHEGL010000351.1:0-2053 GCA_024645145.1 Planktotalea sp. | reverse complement strand
CCACCTAAGTCGCGACGCACCTCAGCGCGCGCGTTTATGGCAAATGCAAACGCGGTGAACGATGCACTTGTGCAGCGTGTTTGGCCTGAATTGCCAAAGCGCGGTTTTGCAGATGCCTTTATTAAAGATCGTTGGAGTTAAGAGATGGCGAAAAAACGCAAACTTGATGCTGGATTACCCCCGATTGAAGAAGACCCGAGCGCCGCGCCAAAGCCAGCGATGGGGGGGATGTGGGCAGGGTCCGCGATGAACCTGCTCAAACAACGCATTGAAGATACGCATGGCTCACTGGTCTCGGGCATCCTGAATGGAACGGTTGCGCTAACGCTTGACCCCACGCAGATCGTTGATCAGGCGGGCAGTGACCGCATTGGCGATTGGCAGGGCGATGTGGCGTTTGATGCGCTCAAAGCAAACATTGCGCGGCGTGGGCAGACGCAGCCAATTCGTGTGCGTGCGGTAAATGCTGACTGGCAGCCCAACGCTGAAACCCCGTTGCAAACAGACGCACAGTTTGCTGTGCAATCAGGGCGCCGTCGGGTGGAGGCGTGTCGCCAGCTTGGGCTTCCTGTGCTTGCAATTTTGTCGACGGAGCAAGGCGACGCAGCGCTTGCCGACCTTGAAGAACGGTTTCACGAAAACACGATGCGCAAGGACCTGAACGGGTTCGAAGAGTTGCTTTCAATCGGGTTGCTTGCAGAGAGCCTGTCAGACCAAACGCAGGAAGACATTGCAGAGCGATTGTCCGTGTCACAGGGTGACGTGTCACTTGGGCTAGCTTGTGTCGCTTTGCGTGACAAAATCGTTGCTGAAGTGGATATCGAAACGACACCGAAACGTGTGTATCGTGCGATTATTCCCAAGCTAAAGCGCGGAGCGAAAGCAACGACCATGGCAAAGCCAAAGGATCGTACAGGCGCATCAAAGGGCGAAGATATATCCGTGGATATAACGTCTGCAAAAGGTAGCGTGACATTGGTTGCGAAAGGGCAGGGCCTGGACGCGATTGATCCGCAAGAAGTTGCAGACGACTTTATGCGTTACCTTCTTGAACGACGGAGATTTCTGCGTGATTGAACAATTTGGTCAAATGTCAGATGGGCGTTCAGTCGAGCGCATCACGCTTGAGACGGACGATCTGAGTGTTTCTATTCTTACGTATGGTGCAAGTCTTCAGCAGGTTATGTTTGATGGCCAGAATGTCATTTTGAATGGTGACAGTCTTGAGGAATACATTGAGCAATTAACCTACTTCGGTGCGATAGTTGGGCGCGTCGCAAATCGGATCGGGCAGGGCAAAGCGGTTGTTGCTGGTCAAGACGTGCAGCTTTCGGCGAACGAAGATAATGGAAATTGCCTACATGGTGGTCCAGATGGATCGAGCCAGATGGTTTGGACCTTGCAAGATCACAGCGCGACGCATGTCACTTTAACGCTGCATATGCCAGATGGGCATATGGGGTTTCCGGGTGCGTTGGACGTTACCGCGCGCTATGAATTGGATGGCGCAATGCTGCGACTGAACATGAGTGCGCAGAGCGATCAGGAGACGCTTTGCGCCTTTGCTTCGCACGGGTACTGGAAGCTGTCGGATGAGGCGACGATTAACGCGCATGAGATGAAAATCGCTGCGAAGAGCTATTTGCCGATTGATGCGAATAAGATCCCGACGGGCGAACCTGCTGCTGTTCAAAACACGCAGTTTGATTTTACGCAGATGCGTGAGATTGGCCTGTCGGAAATGGATCACAACTTTTGCATCCGGCCCGAACGTGGTGCTCTAGACCCTGTGCTTTGGCTTCAGAGCAGGGCGAGTGGCATCGCGATGGAGGTGGCTAGTACAGAGTGTGGCATACAGATTTATGATGCGACGCATATGGGGCGTACGGGTCTTGCGATTGAACCGCAGGTCTGGCCCGATGCGGTGAACCATGCAGGGTTTCCGAACATGGTTCTGAAAGCGGAAGAGACCTATAACGCGATTACTGAATTCCGCTTCTCAAAGCGCGCATTCCTAGTCGCACAGCGCGGTTTGGGTTCTGCTTGAGGATAT
>JAHEGL010000174.1:8874-12475 GCA_024645145.1 Planktotalea sp. | reverse complement strand
AATGTTCTTCACCAACAAATGGTTCGCGGGGATTTTGGGAACCTCACCGCTTGCAAACCCGATGGTTAGAATGCGGGCCTCTGGATTGCAGGCGCGAAAGGCGGCTTTGAAAAGATCACCGCCGACAGGGTCATAGACAACGTCGACGCCGCCAAGGGCTTTCAGTTGATCGCGCAAATCCCCCACATCCGCTTCAATGAGATGATCGGCACCGGCCTTGCGCGCAACTTCCAGCTTGTCCGCACCGCGTGCGACGGCAATGACTGTTGCCCCCATGAGCTTGCCAATCTCAACCGCAGTCAGGCCAACGCCACCTGCGGCTCCTAGAACCAACAAGGTTTCACCAGCTTTGAGGTGCGCGCGATAGCCAAGCGCGAGATGGCTTGTGCCATATGCAATTTGAAAGGCGGCTGCATCTGCCATGCTCATTGTATCTGGAATGGGCAAGACGGTACGCGCGTCATAGCAACCATACTCTGCAAGACCGCCTTGGCCGCCAAAAACTGCGACTCGGGTTCCGATTTTAAGACCTGAATCACCTGCGCCTTGCGCGTCAATTGTGCCTGCGATTTCCATGCCCAACGTGAACGGTGTCGCCGGTGTGTCCTGATACTGGCCCTTTTGCATCAACAGATCGGCGAAGTTCAGCCCACAACACGCAATTCTCACTCGGGTTTCCCCTACATCCGGTTCGGGCTTGTCGCGCTTTGCAAACGCCGCTGGAACATCAAACTGTGTGACCTGATACGCGCGCATGAAAACTTCCCTTTTGTTCAAAGAATGCAAGTATTTATCAACCTTGACGATAGTGGATTTTACAAAGAAGCCAATGCCTTTGATTGCGTTAAAGTGCTGATAGGTCGACTAAAATTGATCCAGAATGTTAAAAATTCCCCTCACTCTGGAACGATTCCAGACTTGCCTATTAGAGGTATCATCGTAAGATTGCGCTACTTTACGTTGAATAATCGCACGTAAATGCTGAGTAGATTTGCACGATTCAATTATTCTGCCACTCAGAATATGTCGTGTTGGAGTAGGAAAGGAAGCACCATGCCGCATCCAGTGGACGTGCACGTCGGTAAGCGCATTCGACGTCGTCGATGGCTTGTAGGGGTCACTCAACAGCAATTAGCTGAAAAGGTTGGAATCAAATTCCAACAAATCCAGAAATATGAGACTGGCGCAAATCGCGTCAGTGCCTCTCGGCTTTGGGATATTGCGGAATCGCTAGAGGTCGATGTCAGCTTTTTCTTTGCGGGCATGGAAGGCGCGGTCGCTAACACAGGCCCCAGCGGTACAGAACAAAGTCCTGTGCCGTCTGATCTGTTGAATGACAAAGAAGCCCTTGATTTGGTACGATCTTATTATTCGATCCCCGAAGAACAGCGCCGTCGGCTGTTCGATCTCGCACGCGTTCTAAGCGACGTTGCTTGAAGGGTTGGCCGACCTGCTTTAAGTGAGAGTGGCGCGTGATCTGACGCGCTGCTAAGCAAAGCAGGGTCGTATGCAAGACATTGAAAGCGTGACGTTACAGGCCGAACTTTGGTCTGTGGCAGAGGAATTAGCCGATGCAGCGCGCGCTTCCATACTCCCTCATTTCCGTCAGGGACATCTAAAGGCTGACAATAAAGAACAGGGTGGTTTCGACCCAGTCACTATTGCCGATAAAGCGTCAGAACAGGCGATGCGCGATATTTTGAACAAACGTCGTCCGCAAGACGCCATATTAGGCGAAGAGTTTGGCAAAAGCGCAGGAACGAGCGGTCTGACATGGGTTCTTGATCCGATCGACGGCACCCGTGGTTTTATCAGTGGCACACCGACTTGGGGCGTTTTGATTTCGCTCAATGATGCGGATGGGCCGCGATTGGGCATTATTGATCAACCTTATATTGGTGAACGTTTCTGTGGTGGTTTTGGTCGTTCCGAAGTTATTGGACCGCATGGCACAGCAAACATGCAGGTGCGTGGCACGACTGATTTGCAAGATGCAGTGCTGTTCAGCACCTTCCCCGAAGTCGGTTCGCAGGACGAGCGCCGTGCGTTTGAGGCTGTCTCGGAACAGGTAAAGCTGACGCGTTTTGGCTGTGATTGCTATGCTTATGGGCTGCTTGCAGCAGGGCATATTGATCTGGTGATCGAAGCAAGTTTGAACGCTTATGACATCGCAGCACCAATCGCCGTGATCCAAGCGGCTGGCGGCATCGTCACGGATTGGAAGGGTGATCCCGCCCATGATGGCGGCCGCACTTTGGCGGCGGCAACGCCCGAGTTGCATGCTAAAGCGCTTAAAATTTTACAGCACTGCTTGAGTTGAGCACCAGACTTCGCTTTACTGAACGCCAATCGCTGTGAGTCCTTCGCTTTTTTCTGTCGCAGCACCTGGGGTTTTGATCCTCGGCTTAATCCCGAAAAAAGCGTGGGAACACGTGAAGGGCAAAGCCTTATGAACACTTCCAATGAAACGCTTATTCGCAACGCAGGCCTCGTTTTGACGATGGATGATGCCGGCTCTGAGATGCCTGATTGTGATATTCGAATACGCGATGGCGTGATTGCCGAGGTGGGGCAGGGACTTAGCACTGATGGCCAAGTGTTAGACGCAGCTGAGTGTCTTGTTACGCCCGGCCTCGTGAATACGCACCACCACCTCTATCAATCCCTGACGCGTGCGGTGCCGGGCGGGCAGGACGCGCTTTTGTTTGGCTGGCTTCAAACGCTTTATCCGATTTGGTCGCGCTTTGGCCCGGAAGAGATGTATGTCTCTGCGCAGATTGGTCTTGCTGAATTGATGCTGTCTGGTTGTACGCTGACCTCTGATCATCTTTATCTTTATCCCAATGGATCGCGCCTTGATGATACGATTGCTGCGGCTGCAGAGATCGGGATGCGCTTTCACCCGACCCGTGGGTCCATGTCGATTGGTGAAAGCGATGGCGGTCTGCCACCGGATTCGTTGGTTGAGAAGGAAGCCGCAATCCTTGACGATTGTATTCGCGTGATTGATGCCCATCATGACGCATCAGAAGGCTCCATGTGCCGTGTTGGCGTGGCCCCTTGTTCGCCGTTCTCAGTAAGCCGTGAACTGATGCGTGATGCTGCAGTGTTGGCGCGTGACAAAGGGGTGATGTTGCACACGCATTTAGCAGAGAATGACGAAGACATTGCCTATTCCCTAGAGAAATTCGGCTGCCGCCCCGGCCAATATGCGCAGGATCTGGGCTGGACGGGCGATGATGTGTGGCATGCGCATTGCGTTAAGCTTGACGGTCAAGAGATTGATCTTTTTGCGCGCTCGGGGACGGGCGTTGCGCATTGTCCGTGTTCTAATTGCCGTCTTGGATCAGGCATCGCCCCTGTGCGCCAAATGCGTGATGCGGGTGTGAAGGTTGGGCTCGGTGTGGATGGCTCTGCCTCCAATGACGCGGGCAATCTTGTGCTTGAAGCGCGCCAATCCATGCTGTTGCAAAGGGTGGCAAACGGTGCCGATGCGATGAGCGCGCGCGAAGCCCTACGCATTGCAACGCGCGGGGGTGCTGAGGTCTTGGGCCGTAATGATTGCGGGCAAATTGCGATTGGCAAACGCGCTGATCTGGCG
>JAHEGL010000174.1:0-8864 GCA_024645145.1 Planktotalea sp. | reverse complement strand
AATTGAAGCGGCTGGAAACTGGGACCGCGCGGCACTTTTGCTCGCGGGGCCAACTCAAGTACGCGACTTGCTCATTGAAGGGCGTCGCGTTGTGGCATCCGGCCAGATCACTTCGATTGATCTACCCAAGACAATTGCGCGACAAAATGCTATGGCGCTTACATTGGCGGAACACTGATTTTGATAGGAGCGTGTCAGATGCCTTTGGTATTATTAGGACTTTGCGTGCTGGCAGTGAGTGGGGCTTGCGTGCGCTCTGGTGCGACAGTAATGCCGCGCGGCAAAGCTGCGATTCCGCAGCCCGTGGCAGGTTTGAGCGCGAGTATCGCACCTGAAGTCAACGCTTTTCGCCTTGCCAACGGTCAAACTGCTTTGGCGGCAGATGCACGCCTTGCAAGGGCCGCGCAGGCGCACGCTGATGATATGAGCGCGAATGGCTTCTTCAGTCACACTGGGCAAAATGGCTCCAGCGTCGGGGACCGTGTGAAGCTATAAGGTTACGGTTTCTGCTTCGCCGCAGAGAACATCGCGCAAGGGCAAAAGGGCGCGTTGGAAGCGCTTGAAGGCTGGCAAAAGTCCGAAGGTCACCGCAGGAATTTGTTAAGCGGGAATGCGACCCAATTTGCGATGGCACAATCTGCTGACTACTGGGTTATGGTTTTGGGCAAGCCTGGCTGCTAAGTTTGGCTGGTAGGCGTCACACGCGCACCGCCAATCCAAACATCTGCGATGGCACGGTCATCGCCCATCATGATGGTGGGAAAAATACGATCCCAAACATGTGCAGCATTCTCATAGCGTTGCGAAATCGCAGAGGTGGAGGCAAGGTCAAGCACTACGATATCCGCCTCCATTCCTACGTCCAAGGCCCCGATTTTATCGCTCAGGTGTAGGGCTTTGGCTGATCCTTGCGTGGCCAACCACAAAAGCTGACCTGCGTGCAAAACCGATCCTGAAAGCTGCGCAATTTCATACGCCGCAGCCATCGTGCGCAACATTGAAAAGCTTGATCCGCCGCCTGTATCGGTCGCCAATCCAACACTGATGTTGCGCGACTTTAAAGCGGCCATTTGAAACAGACCCGACCCGATAAAGGCGTTTGAGGTCGGGCAATGCACCAAAGCTGCGCCATGTTCTTGCAGCTGATCAATTTCGCGCGGCTCAAGATGGGTCGCATGTCCGTAAACACCGCGTGCGCCGAGTAAACCAAAGCGCTCATAAGTGTCCAAATAATCCCGAGCATCGGGGAAAAGGTCCCGCATCCACGCGATTTCATCCAGTTGTTCGCTCAGATGGGTTTGCATCAGACAATTGGGGTTCTCCGCCCATAGGGCACCCATTGCTTCTAACTGCTCAGGCGTGGATGTCGGGGAAAAGCGCGGCGTAATCGCATAAGACAACCGCCCAACGCCATGCCATGTTTCCAACAACGCTTTGCTGTCATCATAAGCGCTTTGTGGTGTGTCGCGCAGCCCTTCTGGTGCGTTGCGATCCATGCAGGTTTTGCCTGCGACAACCCTTTGGCCACGACTATGTGCTTCTGAAAACAAAGCTTCAACCGATGCGGTGTGGATCGTACAAAAGCTCGCCATCGTGGTGGTGCCATGCGCCGTTGTCAGATCGAGATAGCTTGCAGAGATTTCGCGCGCATAGTCGGGATCTTCAAAGCGCATCTCTTCGGGAAACGTGTAGGTGTTGAGCCAATCAATCAGCCGTTTTCCCCATGAAGCAATCATTGCCGTTTGGGGATAATGCACATGCGCATCAATAAAGCCGGGGCAGACCAGCTTGCCTTTATGCGCATGATGATCTGCGCTTGGATGTGCGGCGAGTAGGGCATCGCGCGCGCCTATCTCGGTGATTAAACCGCCGTCTATTACAAGGGCGCTGTCGCTCAGGATTTTCACACATTTTTCAGGCTCATCCATGAATGGATCGCCCTCAAAGATCAAAAGATCACCGGAAAGTATTTGCTGTCTGCTCATGCCGCCTTGGTAGCAGAAGTTTGCCATCGCATGACAGGATTTTTACACGACTCACTGTTGCTTCCTTCTGCATTTGCTTAAGCTTGCTTGCAACGACGCCGCGATGCTCAGAAAGGTCCCAACATGAACGATACCAATCTGACACAGGAACCACGAAGCGAAGCATCAGAGGGCAGTTATCAGCTCGAGCGTTCGGATGTTGCCGCTGTTTTAGATGCGGTTGAGCGGGGCGATCAAGCATCGCTCAGCGTGTTGATGGATCCGATGCACCCTGCCGATATCGCGGATTTGCTTGAGCAAATTAGCGTAGGCGAGCGCCGCAAGCTCATTCATCTCTATGACCGAGAGTTTGACGGTGAAATTCTGTCCGAACTCGACGAGAGCATTCGCGATGAGGTTATCGCATTCTTGCGCCCGGAGGTCCTTGCAGAGGCGGTGCGAGATCTGGAAAGCGATGATGTCGTTGATCTGATCGAAGACATGAATGTCTCGCAGCAAGATATCATTCTTGATGTCTTGGAAGACAGCGATCGCGTCGCAGTAGAGCAGTCTTTGACCTATCCGGAGAACTCTGCGGGCCGTTTGATGCAGCGCAAGGTCGTTATGGCCCCCGAGCATTGGACCGTTGGCCAAGCCATTGATTATTTGCGCGAACAAGAGACTTTACCGGAACAATTTTATCACGTCACTCTTGTGGATCCGCGGTTCAAACCTGTTGGCAATGTCACGCTTGGCAAGCTCATGGGGTCCAAGCGCGATGTTCTTTTGTGGGAGATCACAGAGACCGTTTTTCAGGTCATTCCCGCAATGCAAAATGAAGGCGACGTCGCCTATGCATTCAATCAATACCACCTGATTTCCGCGCCGGTTGTGGATGATGATGAACGTCTTGTTGGTGTGATCACCATTGATGATGCGATGATCGTTCTGGATGAAGAGCACGAAGAAGACATTTTGCGCCTTGCGGGTGTCGGCGAAGGCTCGCTCTCGGATCGTGTGATCAACACGACCAAGCAACGCCTGCCTTGGCTTGCGGTCAATCTCGTCACCGCGATTGCCGCTAGCCTCGTGATTGCGCAATTCGAAGCAGCAATCACCCAGATCGTGGCGCTCGCGGTCTTAATGCCCATCGTTGCTTCTATGGGGGGCAATGCAGGCACACAATCGCTCACAGTGGCTGTGCGTGCAATCGCCACCAAAGACTTGACGGGCTCGAACATGTGGCGCGTCATCCGGCGCGAAGTCCTTGTAGGGTTGATCAATGGCGTCGTCTTTGCGGTGATCATGGGCCTCGTCGGGCTTGTCTGGTTCGGCTCGCCGGCGCTTGGATATGTGATCGCAGCCGCGATGGTGATCAACATGGTTGTCGCAGGTCTTGCAGGAACATCTATTCCAGTGCTGCTTGAAAAATTTGGCGTTGACCCCGCGCTTGCCTCTGGTGCGTTCGTTACAACGGTCACAGACGTCGTTGGCTTTTTCGCCTTCTTGGGTCTCGCAGCAATGGTGCTATTATGATGGATCTCACAGCCATCAAAACCGCCGCGCGCAAAGCAGCCTTTCTCGCACGCAAAGAAGCATTTGATGGTTCACACGGCGCGCAATCAAGCTACCTCAGCGAAGTCCTTGCAGGCTATCGCGGCGTACCAATTGCGGGCTACGCGCCCATGCGCACAGAGATAAACCCATTGCCAGCGCTCGCCGAAGCCGCGGCATACGGCCCGGTTGGAATGCCCGTGATCAAAGCGGCGTCCACGCCGCTCGACTTTCGGGAATGGAGCCCCGAATGCGCTATGATCGAAGGTGCGTTTGGCGCGCAGATCCCGCAAAGTGGTGACTGGGTCGAACCTGAAATTCTGATTGTGCCGCTTGTCGCATTTGATCGCAAAGGTGGCAGACTTGGCTATGGTGGCGGCTTTTATGATCGCACGCTAGAGCGTTTGCGCGCGCGCCGTGCAACACTTGCCATCGGCTTTGCGTTCGCCGGGCAAGAACAAGCCACACTCCCACTCGAACCCACTGATCAACCGCTCGATCTTATCGTGACTGAAGTAGGTATCATAACGCCAGGCTAGGAATTCATTTTTCCAAATGAACTCCCCCCCGAAGGGCCGCTCTCAAATAGCTACAATGGCCATATAAAGGGGATCAAAGCCGATGCCAAAAGTCCGATGCTCAGGTTCAGCGGGATCCCGACTTTCATAAAATCAGTGAACTTATATCCGCCAGGGCCATAGACCAACATATTGGTTTGATAGCCGATTGGCGTCGCAAAGCTCGCAGAGGCGGCGACCATCACGGCTACAACCAAGGGGCGCGCGTCGATACCAAGCGCGTCTGCCAATCCAACTGCGATTGGCGTTACGACAACCGCAACGGCGTTGTTGGACACCAGTTCTGTCAGCACAGACGTGAGCAAATAGATCGCCCAAACCAACAAGAAGGGCGGCAATGTGCCAAGATAGGGCGCGATGTTTTGAGCGATGAGCTTAACCGCGCCAGAACTCTCTAGCGCCGCACCGATAGCCAGCATCGCAAAAATAAGCGTCAACAAGCGCCCGTCTACAAAGGAAAAGGCCTCATCTGCGTCAATGCAGCGGGCAATCAAAACAAGCGCGACGGCGATAATTGCAAGGTAAAAGATCGGCGCAATGCCAAATCCTGCAAGTGCCACAAGACCGATGATCGCGAGCAGTGCGATGGGCGCGTGCGAGCGGCGATAGGCGCGCTCGGACGGGCTGGCAACATCCACCAAATCCATTTCAGCCGCGAGTCGTTGAATATCTGCGGGCGCACCTTCAAGCAGCAGCGTATCGCCAATGCGCACCTGCACTGCATCAAGTTGCCCGCTGATATTTCGGTTCCGACGATGCACCGCTAGAGGGTAGACACCAAATCGACGCCGCAAGCGCAGCGCGCCCAGTGTGCGACCCACCATTTTGCAGCCGGGTGTAATCAAAACTTCAACGGTATGGGTTTCCACTGCAGAAACCTGATCGATCCGTTTCAGCTCTTTCGTGGCTTGCAAGCTTAACAGTTCAGAAATGCGGCTGCGCAGAACGATACGGTCACCCACTTGCAGCGTGACCTCTTTTAAATTGCGCCGCAAAGACAGATCACCGCGCACGACGTCGATCAAGCGCACGCCTTCGCGCTTAAACAGCTGAACGCCCATAACTTCGCGGCCAATAAGGTTGCTTTCTGGCGGGATGACCGCTTCTGCAAAGAACTTCATTTGGCTTTTGTCGCTCAAAAGGCTGGCCATACTGTCGCGCTCTGGCAGAAGATATGGCCCGATATAGCGCAGATAGAGCATCCCCCAAGCGACAAGCACAATGCCCAAGGGCGTGACTTCAAAAATCGTAAACGCATCCATACCATTGGCGCGTGCAACACCGTCTACTAACAGGTTTGTGGAGGTCCCAATCAACGTTAATGTCCCGCCTAATATTGCGGCGTAACTCAAAGGGATCAAAAGCTTAGACGCCTTGGTGTCAAGTGTTCGAGCAAGCTGAACGAAGACGGGAATCATCACGACGACGACTGGCGTGTTGGACACAAACGCGGACGCGATGATGACAAATGCCAAAAGCATCGCAATCGCCAATTTCGGCCGCGTTTTGGCTTGCTTGTCCGCAAGCTTGGTAAAAGCTTCCAACGCGCCTGTACGCACCAAGGCACCCATCACGATAAACATGGCAGCGATGGTCCAAGGGGCGGGGTTAGACAGAACGCTCAGTGCGTTTTCGTATGGTAGAACGCCAAGAATTAACAAAAACGCAACGCCCGCGATTGCGACAACTTCCGTCGGATAGCTTTCGCGCACGAACAAGATGAACATACCCAACACTGTTAGTAATGCTGCGATTGCAGATTGCGTCTCTGTCAGCTCGAAAAATGTCATGCATTAACCTTTTCAGGCTCTTCATCGCTATGTCGCGGTTGTACCAAGAATAAACCGCACATCATAAGAACAAGCGCGAGCCAGATGCCGCCTGCATAGCTTTCGCTCAGCAAAATAATCGCCCAGGCGATGCCAAAAATCGTCACCAAATAGCTGACTTGCGCGGCAAATACGGGTCCTGCACGCGCAACCAACCAAACGTAGCCTGCATACACAATCGCATGGGCCACCGAAATAATCATGAAAGCATATTCCGGTGTGCCCCAATGTGTTGGCACGGGAATGAATTGCCCTGACCCATAAGCGAGTGCGAATGCTGGCAAGATGCCAACAGCAGAGGACCAGAACAAGGTTTCAACCGGATCAAACCCATATGTGCCCCATTTGGCGACAACATTGCCTTCAATCGCATAAAAGCTTGGCGCGATAAGTGCGATTACAATCCACCACAGCGAAATATCGCCTGCAAAGCTTGATCCATTGATTGTGATCAGCGCGACCGCTGCAAATCCAAGTGTGAGACCGATGAGCTTGCGTGTCGAAAAACCGTCATTGCCCAGAACTAGCGCGACCGGAAAGGCCAGCATAGGAATAAGTGACAAAAGGATCGATATGACGCCACTAGGAAGGTGCACCGCCGCTTGATAGCTGGCGGAATTAGGGAGGAGTGTACCGATCAGCGCAATCAAGCAGGCAAAGCGAAGCTGCGGGCCGTTTGGTCGCGAAAGCTTGCCGCGCAGCAAAAGAATACCACCCATCAAGACTGCGCCGACTACGAATTGCCAGAAGATCAGACCAAAATGCTTATACCCCGCGCCGACTGTGATTTTGGTGAGCGGCATCGTCACGCCCCAGCCTGCGCCCAACAGCAACAAGATACCAAACAGAGGCGCGTTTTGTCTCACTGGCCGCTTTGCTCTAAGCGCCCACCGTGGCGGATCATTTGCACAGATGTGGCTTTACCCGTGCGATCATCGCTGACCACAAAAAGCCCTGACAACGTTGCTTCGCCATTGGCAGGGGTGAAGCGCGACTTGCTCATACCTGTCACAAAGCGGCGCATGGGTTCTTCTTTCTCCATGCCAATCACAGAGTTGTAATCGCCGCACATTCCCGCATCGCTTTGAAAGGCCGTACCACCCGGAAAAATTTGTGCATCTGCGGTTGGGACATGGGTGTGTGTGCCCACAACGATTGTCGCACGACCATCGCAGTAGTGTCCCATGCCCATCTTTTCGGATGTCGCTTCACAGTGAACATCCACCAAGATCATTTGTGCCAATCCGCCCAAAGGATGCGCGCGCAGCACGGAATCAACCGCAGAAAACGGATCATCAAAGGCGCGTTTCATAAAGACTTGGCCAAGCACCTGAAGCACCAGTACCTTTTGACCGCCACGCGCTTTGAACAGCTTATGACCGCGGCCCGGCGCGGTCTTGGCAAAGTTCAAAGGCCGCAAGATGCGTTGATCTTTTTCGATATGTTGCATCATGTCGCGCTGATCAAAGGCGTGATCGCCAAGGGTGACGCAATCCGCTCCAGCGGTAAAAATATCATTAGCGTGTTCGCCGTTAAGCCCCATGCCGTTGGAAGCATTCTCACCGTTCACAACAACGAAATCAGCGCGCAAGTCTTCGCGCAATTTGGGGAGCTGTTCCGTGATAGCGCGGCGCCCGGCGCGGCCCATCACATCGCCTAGAAAAAGTGTTCTCATAACGATGGAGTACCACGCCGCGCGAAGGGCGCAAGCGCTGCTTGAGTAAAGACGCGAATTACAGCGTTATATAGTGCAGCGTATCAAAACTTTCGCGTAGTTCCCGCACCTCTTGTGCCATGTCTTGCGGGGCTTTGACGCGCAAGGCCTTGGCAATCAAAGCAGCAAGTTGATCCGCATGTTCAGATGTCACCCCCCAGCGCACCAATTCGGGTGTGCCTATGCGCAACCCATTCATGTCACCGGCGACATCGTCGATGGGCAGACCAATGCCGCATGCCAGAAATCCGGCTTTTCGCAGTGTTTTAGAAGCGGCCTGACCACCACCAAAATTTGCGGCCTCTATTGCGAATTGATGTGATTGGGTGTGGCCCTGCGTGGTCTTGAAAACTGGCAGTCCTTGCGTTGCAAGGGCGCTTGCAAGGGCTTGTGCTGTGGCAATCATCTGCGTGCTGTAGGCGGCTCCGTGATCCAGCCAATCTAGCATTGTCACTGCCAATGCCGCTGATTTCGCCGCATCAAAGTTCGCGGTCATACCAGGGAAAGCGATGGCATCTATACGCTGCATCAACTCAGCATCGTTGCTGACAATCAAGCCGGATGCGGGGCCACCAAGGCTTTTATAGGTGCTCATAGTCATCAGATGCGCACCCTCATTTAGCGGGTTTTTCCAGGATTTGCCTGCAATGATCCCGCACTGATGTGCCGCATCAAAAAGCACCTTTGCGCCCACCTCATCCGTGATTGCGCGGACCTCTGCGACGGGGTGTTCTTGTAGATTAAGCGAACTTCCAACCGTGATGAGCTTTGGGTTCACCTCATGCGCCAAAGCGCGCAGCCCATCAACATCAAGCGTGTAGCCATCGGCATTCACAGGGGCAGGGACGGTTTTCAGGCCAAACAGTCCCGCACAGCCATCCAAATGATGTGTCACATGACCCCCGATTGAGGCTGGCGGCGCAATGATCGTGTCACCCGCTTTGCAGGTCGCCATAAAGCCGTAGAGATTGGCAATCGCGCCAGAGGGCACGCGTATTTCAGCATATTTGGCATCAAAGACCTGCGCGCAAAGCTCTGCTGCAATGACTTCGATTTCCTCTATCGCCTCCAGCCCCATTTCGTATTTGTCACCGGGGTAGCCGAGCGAGGGACGAGAGCCGAGACCAGATGCCAGCATCGCTTCGGCGCGGGGGTTCATCACATTGGTGGCAGGGTTCAAGTTGAAGCATTCGCGCTCATGTATATCGCGGTTTTCGTCGATCAA
>JAHEGL010000348.1 GCA_024645145.1 Planktotalea sp. | reverse complement strand
CCATTCCCGCAACACGCTCAAACTCTTGCATACGCTCTTTTGAATGCGCGAGACGGATCGAACCTGTAACGTGGTAATTCATCGGGTAGTCCACGTCCTCACCCAGCGTGCGGTACATCGCAGCCCCGTAGCGCTGCATGTTCATCACCGCCCAAGACCCTGCAAAATTCGGAACGTTACCAGCCGCGTGCCATGTAGACCCTGCTGTCAGCTCGTTCTTTTCGAGCAACACGCAGTCACTCCAGCCCGCTTTCGCCAAGTGATACAACGTGGACGTTCCGATAACACCGCCACCGATAATGACCACACGGGCCGTTGTTGGAAAATCTGACATGTTCGCTCCCTAATTTTTACTTTGCGGCACGGTGTCCGCGATGTCGTAGTAATCGCCCTTGAAGGCGGTAAAGATGTGTTTTGCGGTCTTTATGCCTGTCGCGCCATCGATCGTGCCAGACATGACAGAGACGGCACCTTTGTCGACGTCATGCTTCCAGAAAAGCGATGATCCACAGGTGTTGCAAAACCCGCGCTGTGCCTCTGGTGTGGATTGGAACCACTTAAGCGTTGAGTCCTCGGTAATGTTGAGCTGATCCGGCCCGACCTGTGTGGCCGACACATAATGCCCGCTGGTCTTGCGACACTGAACGCAATGGCACGCCACGGAGGGCCGTAGCTCACCACTCAGCTCAAATGTGACGCCACCACAAAGACAACTACCCTGTTTCATGCGTTTCTTCCCAAAGCAGTGCTGCCCAAAAGGACACCATAAATGACAAAGCAAAGCGCCAAGATACGGCGAACCCATATGTTGAAAACAGCGCCCAAGGCTGCGTGTCCAATGCCCGCGCCCAGCGCTATAAATCCGCAATAACTAAGTGCCGTGAGAAAAAGTGCTGTCGGCACGATAACTGTCATCTGATCCCAGATCGGCACGCTAGGCTGCACAAATTGGCTGAAAGCAGCAAGATAGCCCGCCACACTTTTTGGGTTGATCACTGCAATCGCAAGCGCGCGTCCATAAATGCTACCAGTGCTCGGTGCGAGTGTTGGAGCAGGCTTGCTAGCGTTAATCCAACCTTTGATACCAAGCCAGATTAACCATCCTGCACCGATGTACTTGGCAATCAGAAACCCTGTTTCCGATGCTGCAATCAGAGCAGTAACCCCTAATGCGGAAAGTACTAAAAATAGGCTCGCTTGGGTCAAGATCGCCGCCACGCCCCAGAGACTGCGTACAAAGCCAAGGTGCATGCCATTGGTGATGCAATTCACTGCATTTGGCCCTGGCGTGGTCACGAACACGATCCAGAAGAGCACAAAAATGGTCCATGCTTCAAAGCTCATCTACCCATCCTCAATACACTGGCGGAGCGATCACCCAGATCGCAACAGCCGGCTGAGAATACGGATTTGCCCATTTATAGGACACGCCTCTAATACGGAAACTATCACCAGCGCCAACCGTGAAGGATTGCCCATCAATCACCAGATCAAGCTTGCCAGACACCAAATACCCAACCTCTTGGGTCGGCCGTGTAACAGCGTCATCCATCTTTGCACCAGGATCGAAAGTTGAATGCACCATTTCGAAATCATCGGTGAGATCAGGGGAGAGTAACTCCTCCACAAGTCCTTGTTCCTTCGAGCCAATCGGGCGGCGCGCATGCTTGCGCACGACGATCCCCGCCTCTTGTGCAGGTGTTTGTGCTTGTCCAAACAAAATTGAAACCGGCACATCTAAGGTCTTTGCGATCTGTTTTAGATCATAAACTGATGGCTCTGATAGATCGCGCTCAACCTGCGACACCCATCCAACGGAGCGATCCAAAGACCCTGCTAAATCGCTCAACGTCATTCCGCGCGATTTGCGCAACGCTCGAAGGTCTGCACCGAGACTCTTGGTTTTGGTCAAGTCCGATTGGATCATGCGCTGTTCGTAACCTTCGTGAAAAAAGCTCTCTGTTTTTCACCAAGCCTCAACTATCGTGAAAAATCAAAGGTTTTTTTCACGGCTTGGCGCGATTTATGAACTTTGGTTGCGTGATCTAGGGAACCTGCGCAAACACTTCGCGCAAAAGATCATTCAAATTTTCTGCATCTTCCTGCGTGAAAGCATCTGGCTGATCACTGTCGATATCAAGCACACCAATCAGTCGACCGGCATTATTTTGAACTGGAATAACAAGCTCAGAGCGGGTCGAACTGGCACAAGCGATGTGACCTTCAAAAGCCTCCACATCGACGACCAATTGGATTTCAAGCGTGCGTGCAGCAGCGCCGCAAACACCACGATTGAACGGAATAACAAGACATCCGTGTCCCCCTTGGTATGGCCCGATTTTAAGAACTTCAGGCTCAGTCACACGATAAAAACCGGTCCAATCAAACCGCGAATCGCTATGGTGCAGTTCACACACGAACGTGGTCATCAAAGCGATTTCGTCGGTCTCATTGCTCGTCAAAGACAAG
>JAHEGL010000345.1 GCA_024645145.1 Planktotalea sp. | reverse complement strand
CTTCGTCGCTCACAAAACGCCATGTGTCGCCCGTCTTGGCTGAGCGCACCAGCGCCTCTTTCTGAAAACCACTGAACGAGCGCACCCAGGTGCGATCTGCGTCACCAATGCGATTTTCGGGGGCATCTAAGCCGATTTCATCAGCATTCTCGACTTTAAAAAATGCAGGTAACGCGCTGCCTGTGATGATGTCTTCGCCAAGTTTCGCCATTCTTTAAGCTCCTAAATAATAATTTCACGCGCGTGCTTACGCGGCAATTTTTGTCTCTTTGTCCAAGTATCGGTTGCGCACATAGTGCAGGCCAAGCCAGCCACAGGCCAACACCACCGCGACGCCATAGGTTGTCGGGTCTTTGGTCATCACGAAGAACGCCATCACCAGGCGCAAGCCAACGTCCCACATGGGCAAAACCGCGCGATCAAAACGGGCCAATGCGCTCGCCAATAGGAACAAGGCCAGCAACAAGCGCAGCAAGATCCACATTAGCGGCCATACCTGCAATTCTCCCGTATAGCCCGGCAAATAAGCAATCTCGCTGCCCGCGCTTGTGCTTGGGTCAATCACCGCCGCTTCGATCAACAAAATTTCAGGATACAGCGCGAAGACAAACGGGATCACGAACATCACAATCCCGACGCGCACCGCTGCAAATCCAGTGGCCATAGGTTCCGCTTTGGTAATCGTCGCCGCCGCAAAGGCCGCCAATGCAACAGGCGGCGTAATCGCAGACGCCACTGCGAAGTAAAAGATAAACATATTGGCGGAAAACACAGAAATGCCCAGTCCAGCCAGAACCGGCCCCATCAATAAAGCAACATTGATGTAGGCCGGCACCGCAGGCATCCCCATGCCGAGTAAAACCGCGAGAAGCATGGTCACGAAAAGCGCCACGAATTGGAAGAGTATCGATCCTTCAGACCCAAGGTTCATGCTTTGCAACCATTGCAACACATCAAGCGAGATAAAGAAGGGCATGCCCGTAAACTTGAGGCAGAAGTCGATAATCGAAACTGCAAGGAACATTAGATAAAGCGTCGCGATCAGCGTTCCCGCCTCTGCAAAGGACTGCAACAGTTTGAAAGGTTTCGCGCGTAATTCAGGGTCAAGGAACAGCAAAAAGCACAAGGCGATCACAGCCCACCAACCAGCGCTGCCCGCATCGCCCGCTGCGTTCTGGATCAACTGCAAGAACCACGACAAGCTTTCAACGCGACAAGTGTCATCAATGAAAATACGCTCTGCACCAAACAAGCCACCTAACAACCCGCACCCAACGCTTTCCTTGCTGGTAAGCAAAAGCACTAAGATAATCAGAATGGGCATGAAGATCATCGTCAGATTTAAAATGTCCTGCCGATCCATATGCATGTCTTCTGTCAGCTCACCAATCGCTTTGATCTTTTGTTTGCGCGCTTGAAAGACCACAGACAGGAACAGACATAAGAAATAGGCAACCGCTGGCAATGCAGCCGCGATGATTACCTGATTGTAGGGCACCCCCGTTAGCGCCGCGAGGATAAAGGCCGCAACCCCCATCACTGGTGGCATGATGGAACCGCCCGACGACGCCGCCGCTTCCATGCCGCCCGCAAAAATCTTGGAAAAACCACGTTTGATCATCATCGGAATCGTAAGCACACCCGTTGAAAGCACATTAACAATCGGTCCGCCCGAAATTGTGCCAAACATCGCTGAGGACACAATCGCGGCATGTGCAGGGCCGCCCGCAAGATTACGGGTCCAGCGAAAGGCAACTTTGATCAGCGATTTACCACCCGCCGAGGCCCCAAAGAGCGCGCCAAGGATCAGGTAAGGGAAAATTTCGTTCAGGATGATGTCCATAAAACGGCCCAACAGGCCCGACGCATTGTTCACCAAAATATCATGCACACGCGGCCGGCCGTCAGAGAGCAAGCGCGGTTCGCCCCCAATCTTTGTTACAAGGTATTTGTTGATATCATCGGCACCATAAAAGTACCAAACCAGCACCGTGCCAATTGTATAGGTCGCAACAAGAATAGCCACGATGACCAATGGCAGACCCCAGACTTTCACGTTGTAGGCGAGAAAGACGACAATCGCCAAACCGATGATCAGAACCAGCCAAGGTCCGGTCGTGTTCAAACACTGTGGATCATCAACAGTTGTTGGCGTCGGCAAACCGAAAAGCTCTGCATTTTCGATCTCGATCTGTAAGCTTTCCGCGAGCATACGCGCGCGGTCGCCCGTCAATTGATCGATGATGCAAACCGATTCAATTTCGGCCAAGTAGGTTACGGATATCGTTACAGCCATCAGCACGAGTGCGACGTCCATGAATAAGCCAAAGCCGCGTTTGAGAGGGCTTTGCCCCAGCCAAGCACGCCACATAGAGTGCTGCAGGGCAACGATGATCATCATCAGAGCAAAGGCAAACGGATAGTAATACTGAAACGGAAACTTGCGGATTATAAAATCGTCGTTGCCAGCTAAA
>JAHEGL010000342.1 GCA_024645145.1 Planktotalea sp. | reverse complement strand
GTACCTTGAACATCTTCCTAATCGCAATCGTCGTCCTGTCGATCTTTTATAGCGCGTACATGGAACTCAGATCACGGCGCTACACGTCCAAAGAGGAGATCATGGCATGAGCACCATAACACTGCCCCGTCTTCAGCACATCATCGGCTCTGGTATCGTCGCCGCTGTTGGTGTCACCGTCTGCTACATCAGCTATACACAACAACCATCAGAGGCCTTTTTGTTCCCACGTCTCATCGCCACCATATTTGTTGTGTTAGCGCTTTGGACGTTCATCAAAGCCTGCCTTGGCTGGACAAAAGTTGGCAATGGCATCTCACTAACCCAGTTCAAGAACCTTGCCCCGGGGTTGATCATCGCACTGATCTATATCTTTTGGGCAGCCAAGGAATTGGGGTTTTACACAGCCACAACAATCGCGTTTTTTATCCTGCTTAGTCTTTATGATCCAGCGCCCCACACGGCACTGAAACCATGGATTAAGCGCGCCATTACCACGGCCTGCTTCATGGCCGTTATGTACGGTCTCTTCGCACTACTTCTAAAAGTTTACACGCCACGAGAGATCTTTTTCTGAACCGCGCGAGCGGCAGAACTCATCCTAGGGAGGAACTACAATGAAAAAATTACTCACAGGGGCAGCGTTTGCCCTCATTGGTCTGAGCCAAACCGCATTTGCGGATGGACACGCCAACTATCCCGAACGCCCCGTCATGATGATGGTCAGCTATGGCGCAGGCGGTGCAACTGATTTCCAAGCGCGCATCGTGACAATGACGGCAGGCAATGAAGACGCCTTAGGTATGCCCATTGCCATTCTGAACAAGCCGGGCGCAGGTGGGCGCGTTGGTTGGAACTGGCTGGCCGGACAAGCCGAAGCAGATGGCTACACGCTCGGTGCATACAACGTACCACATTTCATCGCTCAATCCATCAAAGGCGGCGTACAATACAGCACTGAATCCTTTGAGCCCATTGCAAACTGGGGAGCCGATCCCGCCGTTTTGGTCGTTGGTGCGGATAGCGAATTCAACACGCTTCAAGACGTTGTTGATTTCACCAAAGCGAACCCTGGCAAGTTGACAACATCAGGCGCTGGTCTGTTCGTGGGTCACCACATCGCTGCGCTTCAGATGGAAAAGGCTGGCGACATGAAAATGGCCTATATCCCAACAAAAGGTGGCGGCGCTGCTGCGATGAAGGCCGTGATTGCAGGCGACGTTATGGCAGGCATCAACAACCTTTCTGACGCATTCCGCGCGGCATCTGCTGGCAACGTCAAAATTCTTGCCGTTGCTGATCTAGAGCGCAATGCGTTCCTGCCAGACGTTCCAACGATGATGGAAAGTGGTCTTAATGTGGACAACGCATCCGTGAACTTTCGCGGCGTAATGGTGCCAAAGGGCACGCCGCAAGGCATCATCGACAAGCTGGCTGCAACAGTGCCAAGCATGTTCGAAAACAAGCGCGTTGCAGGCAAGATGAAAGCAGGTGGATCGCCGATGCACATCATGACGCGCGACGAAGTGTTGGCGATGTGGGCCGCACGCGAAGTGACCTTGAAAGAGCTGCTTGCAGGTTTGTAATTAGACCTCTTTAGGACAACACGGCCCTTTCCCAAGTTCTGGGTGAGGGTCACCTACCAATTTTTAGGATATCCAAAATGAACGTTCTTGATGATCTTGCCGAAGTTGAAGCCATTGTTGCCCGCGCTCGCGCTGCACAAGTGCGTTTCGAAACTGACGGCTCTCAAGTCCGCTATGATCGCGCTGCACAAGCTGCTGCTTGGGCAATCATGGAGCCTTCCCGAAACACCCACCTTGCTGAACTGGCCGTTGAAACAACTGGCCTTGGCAATGTGCCCGACAAAATCACCAAAAATCACCGTAAGACGCTTGGTTTGATGCGCGACATTGCGAACGCCAAAACCCACGGGATCATTAGCGATAACGCCGAAACAGGCATCACTGAAATCGCGCGCCCAATCGGGGTGATTGGCGCGGTTGTGCCATCAACCAATCCAGCCGCGACCCCCGCGAACAACATTATCAATGCGCTCAAATGCGGCAATGCAATTGTGCTATCCCCATCGCCAAAAGGTGTGCCTGCCTGCGAAGTTTTGATCGGCTATATCCATGCGGAATTTGACAAGATCGGTGAAGATCGTGACCTGGTACAAATGGTCCATGGCAAAGGCAGCAAAGAGAAAACCCAGCGCTTGCTGGAAATCAGCGATTTGATCGTTGTGACGGGGTCCCAAAACAACGTTAAACGAGCTTATACATCTGGCACACCAGCTTTGGCGGTGGGGGCTGGCAACGTCACAGTTATCGTGGATGAAACCTGCGATTTAGATGCGGCGGCTGAAAAGATCACCGCGTCCAAAACTTTTGATAATGCGACGTCGTGTTCGTCGGAAAATTCAATTATTGTTGTAGAAGCGATCTATGATGATTTCATGACGGCGCTCTCTAA
>JAHEGL010000324.1 GCA_024645145.1 Planktotalea sp. | reverse complement strand
CCGACCTTGGCCAAAAGCTCCTCAACGCGCGCATATTTTTCGCTTTGTGTGCCTTTCAGTCCGAAGGCCACATTATCTGCGACATTCATATGCGGAAACAACGCGAAATCCTGAAACATTAGTCCGATACCGCGTTGCTCTGCCGGGATGGTGACAGCGCCATCACAGATCAACGTACCATCGACCCAGATCTCACCGCTGTCTTGCATATCAACGCCTGCGATCATGCGCAAAGTCGTTGATTTGCCGCAGCCGGATGGCCCCAGCAGACACATCACCTGCCCAGATTTGATGCTAAGGCTCACATCATCAACGACGCGCGCGCCTCCAAAGAGGCGCGTCAGATTGCGAATCTCCAAACGCGGCGCAGTGCCTTGCATAGTCGGCCTCTAGCTTTGATCACGGGTCGGCATTCTTGATCAAATCAATCAAGAATAGACGTGTCCTAGCAGCCTCAAACCGCTGGTTCAACCCGCCGCGCGCCTGCCAAAACCGCGACAAATCCGACAATCAAGACCGCCACACATATCGCCAAGAGCTGCTCATACTTGTGCCCTTCTGGCAAAAGCGCTGCGGCCCATGTGGCGGCACGTGCAAAATAAAGGACGGCCCCGATCATCGCCGCACCAAAGGCCACCAAATATGACCAAAGCGCCATCTGGCGTTGTGTCACCAAGCCGACGATCAAAACTGGCGTAAGAAACATTGATGCGGTTCCGCTGACGGCAACAGCGTCGAACAAGGTTGCATTGCCCCAAAGTGTCAACGCCGCCCCCGCAAGCATAAAGAGCACCATAACGACGCGCCCCCCATTCAAGCTGCGTGGTGCAACGCCAAGCTCTTCAACGCAAAGGCGCGATGCGGAGGACAGCGCCGAATCAAGTGTACTCAATGCCGAGACCAGCAGCGAAATGAGCAAAGCGCCAAAAATCCACGCTGGGAACATACCCGCCCATGTACCGATCAATTCGCCCTCATACTCAGCGCCAACAAGGCTCGCTTGGATGCCGAACATACCAAATGCGACGATGCACAGAACTGAGAGCCAAAACGCATGAAGAAACGAGCGTTTAGTTGTTTTTTCATCCGCCAGAAAGCCGCGATCCATCATGACTGGATCGTGCACTGGATAGGAAAACACTTGCAGCGCCGCGATGGCCATCAAAACCCATCCGTTATAGCTGCCTGATGTCCCTTCAGCGGTGAGGACAGCGCCTAGATCAAACCCTGGGCTGAGCAACATTGCAACAAAAGCGACAACAAAAACCACAAGAAAAACAGACATTTGCAACACATCTGTACGCAACGCCGCACTCAGCCCACCCCACGCGGAGTAAGCAAGCCCCAAAAGCGCAACAAGCACCATTGACAGCTCTTTCGCCGAAGCGATTTCAGGGAGCACCGCGGAAAAAATCAGGCCCACGACGATGAGATTGGCGAATACTTCTGACAGCAGGCGCAAAGCAATGACCAAATTGTAGCAACTGGTGCCCAAGGCCCCGAAACGTGCGCTCAACCAGTCTTGCACCGACCCTGCCCCGCCAGCACGCAATCGCGCGACAACAAAGCCACCGGTCAGAAAGGATCCGTAATACGCCGCGTAAGCCAACGTGCCAGCCATACCGTAAAAATACCCGAGGATCGCAGCGTTCATCAAAGAGCGTGCGAAAATCCAAGTGGTCACTTGGCTGAGCACCAATGTCAGCAAACTTGGCGCTTGGCCCGATGCAGTTTGCCCGCCAAAGAATCCCTCAACAGAGACACGACGTGGCGCAATCAAAAGACTCGCAAGGATAATACCCAAGAAGATGGTAACGATAAGACTGGCTGTCATATTTGGATTTCCTAACACATAGATTTACCAGCCCAGTGCCAGAAGTGTTGCGGTCTGAAAAGACCTTAGCTGGTGAAGTGACAAGAATGTGAGGGTCATTTGCGAGCGCCACATACGCCAGACCTGCTGCGCAAAGATATTAACCTAAAGGTAACCTTCATCAGTCAAACCTTAACCCGATTGATAAAAAGGTATCTGCTCGCGTATGCAACGCACCGTTCTCATTTTGGTTGGCCTTTTGGCTCTGTCTACGCTCCTCGCCTATGCTAACAGCCAAGAGAAAGAAGAGGACATTCCCTTGATCGATCAAATACAAGGATCCCCAACCCCTGAACAACTGATCATCTTGGAAGCCAACACCACGCTGATTTCAGGAATAGGTACGCCAAATGCGAACGGTACATTTCCAGACTCATTGGCGACAATCTTCAAAGGCAGCTTTAAGAATCCCGAAGGTCATGGCTACGCTTTGGAGCTGGGCCAAGATGACACCGATTTTAGCGCATATGCAGGCCTGTTGCCGAGCACTGATCCCGGCCCTTTGCCGCTGCAAGGTATTGCCGCGATGCATGGCACTTATAACGTAATAGAGGTCGGTAAATCAGACGGCGACCGCCGGGATTTTGCCGAACCTGAAAAACCGACTGGGCGCATCA
>JAHEGL010000323.1 GCA_024645145.1 Planktotalea sp. | reverse complement strand
CCCGAAAATCGCATTGGTGACGCAGATCGCACCTGGGTGCGCTCGTTCAGTGGTTTTCAGAAAGAGGCGCTGGTGCGCTCAGCCAAGACGGGCGACACATGGCGTTTTGTGAGCGACGAAGGGCCTTATCTGAATGGTCATGATGCTGCCTGCTGTCCGCTTGCGTTTCTATCGTGCGGCATGGCCGCGAGCTACATGAACGAGATCATGGCATTGGCTGAACAGCAGGGCGTTGAGATCCGCAAGCTTAAGCTTATCCAAGACAATTACTACACTATGCAAGGCTCCATGATGAAGCGCTCGATGGTAGGCGGCGCGGAAAACATCGAGCTTCAGGTCGAGATTGATTGTGATTTAGACGATGCAGCGCTGAACGAGTTTTTGGTGAATGCGACCTATGCGTCGCCTCTCAATGGGTTAATGCGCGGGCAGGTGGAGAGCTTGTTCAAGCTGAGTAAAAACGGCACTGAATTGCCGACGGCTGGCGCGCTGGAACTCGATGGCGCGATCTTGCGAGATCCTGGCGATCACTTTGCAAAGGCCATGCCGATGGATGCCGCAGATGGGCTCATGAGCAAGGTTGGCCCAACGCCGAAGAAAGAGGTGAGCGGGGGAACCGCATCGAATGCGTCGTCGCTCAGTGATGAGCAAAACCGCCGGCTAAACATCGGCGCTGTCGCGGAGTTGCGCGCGGATGGGGTCAAGCAGATCCAGCAAATGCAGTACTCGCCTTATGGCACGTCGTTTATGTTGCTGAGTTCCGAAGATGGCCGCGCGCCAGATGCGAACACACTGATTTCTGCTGGTATTGGCTTTTGCTTTATGACTCAGTTCGGGCGCTTCGTTTCGATGCTCAAGCTTAATCTGCCCGACTACCGTATTGTGCAGGACACACATTTCAGCCTAGGCGGTGCGAGCGGTCGCACTGGAAAAGCTGGTACAGCCGATCCAATCGAAACGCACGTTTATCTTGAAACATCTGAGAGCGACGAAGTCGCGCAAGAGATGCTCGATATCTCGGAAAAAACGTGTTTCTTGCATGCGTTTTGCAAGACGGATCTCAAGACCAAGCTTAAGATCAAGCGCGTCTAAAACGGCGGTCCGTTAAAGGGCCGCTACATCATTCAATCTTAGACGTCCGCGAAATCAGGGCACCACTTGAGCACGCCTTCTTTGAAGCTGTCTTTCTTTGCGAACTCCTCTGCCCAACGAACGATATTCGGGTAAGGCTCAAACGAGTATCCGCAGCCAAGAATGACAAAGTGCAGTGGGATCCATGAGATATCCGCGAGCGTGTAGTGATCACCCATGATCCACTTGCGCCCCTCGAGGGTCTTCTCGAGCTTGAAGAAACACGCGTCTAAAATTGCCGTCGCTTTGTCCAAATCGCTGGTGCTGAAATCCTTGTCGCCTGCGTGTTTGGCGTGAAAGGTCTTTAACTCTTCATTCTGTTGCAGATCGTTGTATTTAGCCTGTTCATCGGCGGTTTTCTTGAGCTTTGGAGCCATCTTGGTTGCATACACATAGGGCTTGCACGCGGGCACGTGGATCGCCGCCGCAAGGTGGAGCCAGCCTTTCAATTCGTCTTCATCCCCATGGCGCAAGGACGGTTCAGCGTAGGTTTCATCGAGGTAGTCGATGATGTCGTTGGATTCGATATGTACCACACCATTGTCAATCAAAGTGGGGACAAGACCATTTGGATTGATGCCGAAATAGTCGTCTGTGATGTTCTCTTTCTTCTTTAGATCAAGGTGATGGCTTTCCCAGCCAAGGCCCTTTTCGATCAAGGTCATCCGTACGCGCATGGAGCAATTGGAGATGCCCCCGTGATAAAGATGTAGACCCTCAAAGCCTTCAACAGTTTTGTTAGTTGGTGTGATAATTGCCATGATTTAAGGTGCTTTCTCATTGATTGGGATCCTAAGGTGTAGCTAAGGATCCAAAATCGGGCGTGAATGCCCGTGCTTTGGACGAAGTTTGCCCTTTTTGGGATCCCATAACAAGAAAAATTTGACGATATTAAGTGGTTTGTTGTGGGTTTGACTTGATTTCAGGATCCCGAACCGCGTTAATGATCCCAACCTTAATTAACCGTCGCGGCGCATTACAAGCAAGGTCCGCGACATTGCTTCAAGAGGGACATTACCATGCATCCGGAACTCAAAGCCCATCCAGAGTATTTTCAAAAAGAGATCGTGCAGCTTGCCGATAACGTCTATCAGGCGTTTGGATTTGCGGCGTCTAACGTCTACATGATCATCGGTGACGATGGTTTGATCATCGTTGATACCTCTGAGACGACGGCGGCGGCAGAGAATATTCTGGAAGAGTTTCGCAAGATCTCCGATCTGCCCATTAAAACGATAATCCTGACCCATTCGCATCGCGATCACGTCTCTGGTGTAAGCGTTTTTGCGGAAGGGGGCAGCCCCGAGATCCTTGCGAGCACGCGCTATTCTGAAGACTCGCTCTTCGTTGCGTCAGATCATCCG
>JAHEGL010000322.1 GCA_024645145.1 Planktotalea sp. | reverse complement strand
CAGGACGGCTGCTAAACGCGTTGTCGATGTCGTTGCTATTTACCAGCGCGTGGCTGCATTTGTGCGATCTGAACATTGAGCGCTTTTGCGTCTTGGCTGAAGGGGGTGATGCGCTCATAGTCGTAGCGTGGGCAGATTGTATCAGACAGCTGGTTCCAGCCTGGATAGTTCCATTGGAAGTGCTGCATCTGATCGTATTGAACGCTTAGATCAAGCTCAGTCTCGTCGTCTGCAGAGTCATCCATTTCGATGCAGTGCGAGTAGTTGTGACGGTGATTGACGTTGAGCTCATTGTAAATCTTTGGACCCGCATTCACATGCTGGGAGTAGGGCACCAGCGATACAGACACGAGATCTTCGTTTTCCGAGCTCAAGACTGTGTTCACGAACGACGTTGCCGCGGTCCGTAGCTCCGCCATCTTGTTGCCGTCCTGCATTGAACCAGAAATGTCTAGCACCATTGATATTTCGACATTGGCAATACGCTCTTCAGCGACACCGCGTGCGGTTGCGTTCAACGTATCAACGCCGGCCATGTTCATGAAAGCGTGGTTGTGAAAGACTGCGCTTCAGCACCAACTGTTTTGTAGTTTAGGCCCTGACTTACGCTGACACTGGACAGAAAGCTCTCAAGCCCTGCCGCCTCAAAGTAATCGTTCACGACGGTTTCGGGCGCACGATCTTGATCCAAGTCAGCGGCGGCAAGAATGGCACGGTCTAACGTATGTTGAAGCGTTGCGCGATCCCGCTCAGAGCGCATCAGGTCAACGCCGATACCGCCCATGGTCAGGATCATCAAAATCATAGTAACGGCGAAAATGACAAGGCTGCCATTCTGATCGTCTTTAAACGCCGTAACAAGTTCGCGCCTTCTAGCGGTCTCTGTTTGCGGCTCTTGGCCTGAATGGTGAGTTATGTCCCGCATTTTTGCCGGTCCTTTCATGTCTTTCCCCCGTTAACGAACTGGGTGGGGGCATATTCGTCGACAATCGGTTTGCTCCCGACTTGTGGCGAAATTGGGGCAGCAAACGGGAGTTTACGTGCCTTGAATTTCGCAATTGGAAACAGAAAGGGGGGGCAGGCGAGGTATTGTTGCCAAAGTAGGCGATCCTAGGCGGATCGCCTTTGAAACTTAAGGTATGAGGGACATTTCTTTTAGATCGCTTTAGTTCAGTGGATTACTTTAAGGAATTCCTAATAGAGTTCGCTTAGCGACGGGGCAGTCGCCCGCGTCGGGATATTTGGAGATAGGTATGACCACGACACAAGAGCCAAGCTTCCGCGAGAGCGTCGATATGATGTTTAACCGTGCAGTTGCCTTGTTGGACCTCCCACCGGGGCTTGAAGAAAAGATTCGTGTTTGCAATGCAACCTATACGGTACAAATCGGCGTTCGATTACGTGGCAAGATTGAGACATTTACAGGGTATCGCTCTGTGCACTCCGAACATATGGAGCCTGTTAAAGGCGGAATTCGTTTCGCTATGGGTGTTAACCAAGACGAAGTGGAAGCGCTGGCCGCTTTGATGACTTACAAATGTGCGCTGGTCGAAGCACCCTTTGGGGGCTCGAAAGGGGGCCTGCGTATTGATCCTCGAAAATACGAAGAGCACGAACTTGAGTTGATTACGCGCCGCTTTGCCTATGAGCTGATCAAACGCGACTTGATTGATCCAGCCCAAAACGTGCCTGCTCCTGATATGGGAACAGGTGAGCGCGAGATGGCTTGGATTTCCGATCAATACGCGCGCATGAACACGACGGACATCAACGCGAAGGCATGTGTGACGGGTAAGCCGTTAAATGCTGGTGGTATTGCTGGGCGCGTCGAAGCAACCGGGCGAGGCGTACAATATGCGCTGCGCGCCTTTTTTAGGGATGCCAAAGGCGTTGAAAAGGCAGGTCTTGAAAGAACGCTAGATGTCAAGCGGGTCATTGTGCAGGGGCTTGGAAATGTTGGATATCACGCTGCCAAGTTTCTGAGTGAAGAAGACGGTAGCAAAATTATCGGCATAATTGAACATAACGGGGGGCTGTTCAACGATAAGGGTCTCGATGTTGAGGCTGTGCGCACTTGGATTTCTGAAAATGGTGGTGTGTCCGGTTATGCAGACGCACGCTATGTCGAAAATGGTGCAGTTCTTATGGAAGAAGACTGTGACGTTCTTATCCCCGCGGCCTTAGAAGGCGTTATTAACCTCAGCAATGCTGATCGCATAAACGTGCCGCTTATCATTGAGGCTGCGAATGGCCCGGTTACGGCGGGTGCAGATGAAATACTGCGCAAGAAGGGTACTGTGATTATTCCGGACATGTATGCAAATGCAGGGGGCGTGACGGTCAGTTACTTTGACTGGGTTAAGAACCTTAGTCATATCCGATCTGGTCTCGATGATACGATGCGCATTTCTTATCAAGCGATGGCCGATGTTTGGCATAGCCGCGATGATGTCGAAGATCTGCGTACGGCGGCCTATCTGGTTTCGATCAGTAAAG
>JAHEGL010000143.1 GCA_024645145.1 Planktotalea sp. | reverse complement strand
TTGAGCTTTGGAAAGATCGAAAAATCTTGCACATCAGAATTGGGTGCATAAACGATATATTCGACATCCTTCGCGAGGATGTCTGTGCCAAGCTGCGCGTCAACTCCAGCCTCTTTCAGCGCGCGTGTAAGCGGCGCTTCATACTCTGACCAACGCTCTTGCTTGGCGGCAAACAAAACTTGTGTGACCATCAGCGTGGCCTATGCACATGTGCACTTTGCACAAGCCCAAAGCCGATGAGAAGAATAAGCATGGCAGAGCCTCCGTAGCTAACCAATGGCAACGGTACACCCACAACAGGTGCCAGACCCATGACCATCGACATGTTGACCGCAAAGAAGAGGAAAAATGTCGCCGCAACGCCAAGTGTCACAAGTGATGCAAAGCGGTTCTTGTTGTTTATTGCAGACACTACGCAGAACAAAATGATCAGCAGATAAAGCAACAAAAGGGAGAAGGCGCCAACAAAGCCGAATTCTTCCGCGAGTGTCGTAAAGATGAAGTCCGTGTGTTTTTCCGGCAAAAAGTTCAAACGCGACTGCGTGCCTTGCATGAAACCCCGTCCGGTCCAACCACCAGAGCCAAGAGCGATCTTACTTTGAGTAATATGATAGCCCGCCCCCAAAGGGTCACTTGCCGGATTGAGGAAGGTGTCAATGCGCCGGAACTGATAGTTTTGCAGCATCTGCCACTCTGTCCCGCGGCTTTGAAAGACAGCAGCTATCAGCCCGACGCCACTTGCGATCACAGCAGCAAAGTAGGCCCAATGCACGCCTGCAATAAACATCAAAAGTCCACCGCCAGAGATCAGCAAAAGCGCAGTGCCAAGGTCAGGTTGGCGCAGTACCAGCATTGTCGGCAACAAGATAATCAATACGGGGATCGCCACCCATTGTGGCTTGGACGTGCGGGCCAGTGGCAGCCAGTCGTAATAGGCCGCAAGCAACATCACCAACGCGATTTTCATAAGCTCGGAGGGTTGTAACCGCATGAAGCCAAGGTTGATCCAACGTTGCGCGCCCATGCCAACAGCGCCGAAAAACTCCACATAAAGCAACAGTATGATCGACACGCCATACGCCACGCCCGCCACGTTGCGCCAAAACCAGATTGGCACCATTGCAACGATCAACATTAGAACGAAGCCGAGCAAAAAACGTTTAATCTGCGGCTCCGCCCAAGGCGAAAAAGACCCGCCCGCAACAGAATATAGCATCAAAAACCCGACCCCAGCCACGGTGGTGATCAGCACGATCAAAGCCCAGTTCAAATGCCAAAACTTGCCAATTCCAGCTGGGACAGATTTGACCGTGTATTCAAGATAACTCATGCGCGGTCGTTTCCGCGATCACCATTGCTTGCGCTAAGTTCGCGCAATCGTTTTTGTTGCGCGCGAATAGTGCTTCTATCTTTGTTCGGGTAAGCCGTCAGCGGCGGATCCTCACCAAAAAGCGCTTGCAAAGTTACGTCGCGTGCGATGGGTGCAGCGGCTGTAGATCCACCACCGCCATGCTCGACCACCACAGACACCGCAATCTCTGGGTTTTCATACGGCGCGAAGTTTACAAAAAGCGCATGGTCTCGTCGTTTCCACTCGACTTCACTGTCTTTCAAAACACGACCAAAACGTCGCCGCTCGCTTTCGAAGTTACGCACTTGCGACGTACCGGTTTTGCCAGCCATGCGAAATTGGTCGTCAATGATACGGCTGCGATATGCAGTGCCGCGTCGACTATTCGACACCTCAAACATTGCTTTGCGAATCTTGCGAAGGTTGTTTTCATTTATGCCAAGGCTTTCGCCACCAAGACTGGGCTCTGAAATGCCATCTATCGTATTCACCAAACGCGGCGATACACTGCGCCCCGTCGCAAGACGTGCGGACATCACAGCTAATTGTAGCGGCGACGCGAGCACAAAGCCCTGTCCAATCGAAGCGTTAACCGTATCGCCGATAACCCATTCTTTGCCGCGGTTCTGTAACTTCCAATCTTTCGTCGGAGCCAGTCCTTGGACAACCGCTGACATCGGCACTTCGTGACGCATTCCAAGGCCGAGTTTTTTCGCCATGGCAGAAATCTTCTCGATCCCGACTTTGAGAGCGAGGTCGTAGTAATAAACATCACAGCTTTCGCGCAGCGATAATTCAAGGTCCATGTGGCCATGGCCAGACCGCTTCCAGCAATGGAATTTGCGATCACTGACTTCCAAGTGGCCGGGACAATGGACGGTGTCTTCAGCGGTGATAATACCCTCTTCAAGCGCCGTGAGCGCGGTTACCATCTTGAACGTAGAACCGGGCGGATAGGCGTCTTGCACCGTTTTTGACGCCAAAGGACGGTGATCATTATCGCGCAGGAAGGAATAGTCAGCGACAGAAATACCGCTCACAAATTTGTTAGGATCGTAAGTTGGTGAGGACGCAATCGTCAATAAATCACCACGCTTCAAGTCCATCACAACCACAGATGCGCTTTCTTCCCCAAGACGTGACTGAACGTAGTTTTGTAGCTTGGAGTCGATCGTTAACTGCACGTTTGCGCCGGATTGCCCTTCGCGGCGGTCGAGTTCGCGCATAACGCGGCCGATTGAATTCACTTCGACGCGTTTTGCGCCCGCTTTGCCGCGCAGCTTGTCTTCGTATTTTGCTTCAACACCGACTTTTCCAATTTGAAAACGTGGGATGCGCAAAAGTTGGTCAGGATCTTCAATACGTTCCAAATCGCGCTGGCTCACGGGGCCAACATAACCTGCCACATGCGCAAACGGCGCGCCTTGCGGATAGCGGCGCGACAGGCCGACTTCGGGCGTGACACCTGGCAACGCGGGTGCGTTGGCCGCGACACGTGACAGCTCTTCCCAACTGATGCGATCGGCAATGGTTACAGGCAAGAAAGGGGCGGAGCGTTTCATTTCCGTCAAAGCGCGGTTCAGTTCATCATCGTCCAACTCAACGAGCGTGGAGAGCCGTGCGATCACGGTGTTCACATCCCCTGCGTCTTCACGCACCATTGTGATGCGATAGCTCGGCTCGTTCTCTGCCAAAATAACGCCATTTCGATCGAACAGCTGGCCACGCGCGGGCGGAATCAAGCGGATATTGATGCGGTTTTCATCTGCAAGCAGACGAAATTCATCGGCCTGATCGACCTGCATATACCGCATCCGGGCTCCAAGAAGGCCAACGAATCCAACCTGAGCAGCCGCGACAACCAATCCGCGGCGTGTAATTTTCGCTGCACTCTCAGTGGTTTCCGTAGCAGAGCGTCTCATATACGTTGTCCAAATGCGTCAACTTCACCCGGTGATGGCCTGCGTACATTAAACACGAAATGCGAGATCATCACCACAACTGGGTATAAAGCTATGGTCATCATCAATTCTTGCAAGACCAAACCAAGCGCAGGTGCAGGAATAAAGAACACCGCAAGCAACAAGCGCTGCGCAAAAACGACACCAATCATCACTCCTGCAACACTTGCCCATTCCAAGAAATAGGGCATATCGCGATTTGCAACAGCGCGCGCGCGTAGGGTTTCAGCGCCAACGACAATCAGACCAGCCGTCAGTCCTGGTGGCCTTTGAAACAAAAAATCAGCGAGCAAGATGATACCACCGACACATATCGCGGGCACATATTCTGGACGTCGCATGGCCCAAGCAAAGGTCAGGGCCATCATCAAGTCAGGGGCAATCCAACGATTAGGACCGGTTGCCAGCGGGAGCAAATGAAGAAAAATGATAAAGAACGACAACCCAAGGTAGAGGCTGCTCATCACCCAAACGCGGGCAGGACGGTGCTCAGCCATCGCTTGCCTCACTTGTTTGCTCAGGCTCTGTGGATGTCTCAGGATTAGAAGGAACCGCTTCAGGACGGATCAACTTACCAGTGTCTTCAATCCGCTCAGCGCCATAGTTTCGCAAAACACGCAGAAACTCGAGCCGCTCATAATCGGCGGACAAACGTACACGCAAACGCCCGCCGGGGTCCTTGGCGACTTGGCCAATCACAAGACCCGCAGGAAAAACACCCCCATCACCAGATGACACCACTCGGTCACCTGGGCGCACAAGGTCCGGGTTTTCGAGAAAATCAATCGGGGGCGAACGGGTGTTATCGCCCACAACCAAAGCATTTTGACCGGACGGTTGGATAACCGCAGGAATGCGGCTTGTCGTATCGGTCAAAAGAATAACCCGAGAGGCATTTTCACCGACGCCAGAAATACGACCGACCAGACCTAGCCCGTCCATGGTCGCCCATCCATCAAGCAACCCATCACGGCGACCGACGTTCAACAGCACAGACTGTCGAAAGGGCGATCCACTATCGGCCATGACAACACCGGTGACATGGGTCAGCCGTGGATCCAAACGCACAGAATTAAGGTCAAGCAAACGCGCATTCTCTTGCTCGAGCTGCAATGCGGCTTCTTTCCAGCTTTTCATTTGCTGAAGTTCGCGGCGCAGTTCTTGGTTTTGTTGATAAATTCTCTGGTAGCTTTGAAAATCCCTTACAAGATTGATCGTGCCGGTTACAGGAACCATCGCCCAGTCGAAATTAGGCACAACGCGGTCGATCACCGCGAGGCGAAAACGTTCAACGCGCGGACTGTCGATACGCCAGACCATGAAGATTGCGAAAAGGCACAAAAGCACCACCCCTAAAAGCAAACGCTTGAGAGGATTGGTGAAATCTTCACTTTGGGCGCGATCTTTGGCCAAGGCAGTCTCCGCTAAGAGAGGCTAGATGCTCTCCAATGCTACGATGCCGAAATTAGCTATCGTAATCAATCGCGTGGCGTAATTGTTTTTCATATTCCAACGCCTTACCGGTGCCGAGTGCCACGCAATTCAGGCTTTCATCTGCAATAGAAACGGCAAGGCCAGTCTGCTCACGCAGGGCTAGATCAAGATCACCCAGCAAAGCGCCACCACCTGTAAGCATCACGCCGCGATCCACAATGTCTGCAGCGAGGTCTGGTGGTGTCGCTTCAAGCGCAGTCATCACCGCTTCGCAAATCTGCTGAACAGGTTCTGCGAGCGCTTCCGCGATTTGCGCTTGGGAAATCTCAGTCTCTTTTGGCACGCCATTAAGCAAATCGCGTCCACGAATTTGCATCGATGCGCCGCGCCCATCATCAGGCATACGCGCGGTTCCGATGGATGTTTTGATGCGCTCGGCCGTGGATTCACCGACGAGCAAGTTTTGCTGGCGACGCAAATAGCTGATGATCGCCTCATCCATACGGTCACCACCGACACGCACGGAACGCGCATAAACGATGTCACCCAAGGAAAGAACCGCGACTTCAGTCGTACCACCACCAATATCGACAACCATGTTACCTGTTGGATCGGTGATCGGCATGCCCGCACCAATCGCGGCTGCAATCGGCTCTGCAATCAGTCCCGCGCGGCGTGCGCCCGCGGAGAGAACAGATTGACGAATGGCACGCTTTTCAACGGGTGTCGCACCATGGGGCACGCAGACAATGATCTTCGGCTTGGAAAAGGTAGAGCGCTTGTGCACCTTGCGGATGAAATGTTTGATCATCTCTTCGGCGGTATCAAAGTCCGCAATCACACCTTCGCGCATCGGGCGGATCGCTTCGATGGAGCCTGGTGTGCGACCAAGCATAAGCTTTGCATCCTCACCTACGGCGAGCACTTTTTTGACGCCGTCTTTGATGTGATAGGCCACAACCGAAGGCTCCGACAAAACAACGCCTTTGCCTTTAACATAGACAAGCGTGTTCGCTGTGCCGAGGTCAATGGCCATGTCAGATGTGAAAAGGCCGGAGATTTTGTCCCAAAATGCCATGCGCTATGGTCCTGCTCAGAATGATTTTGAGCTCGCGACTCTTATGAGTGCGAACGAGATGCCCTTATAGGCTCTTTTGGCGTAGGGAAAAGGGGGGCAATTCAGACAATCGGCGCGAACCCGCCTTTATTTTAAGGGCGGGTTCGCATGTTAAAGTGCGAGTTTTTATATAATTCGATTTAGCCTCCGGCGGGAGTTTATTTGGAAAGATGAAGTTTAAGAGACATCTTTGTAGCTCACGCCTTTGGTATCGTAGCCAACATCATTTTGATCGCGTCGCACGAGCAAACGGTTCAGGGCACTGACATAGGCTTTCGCTGATGCGACCACAGTATCTGTATCTGCTGACTGGCCAGTGACAATCTTGCCGTCTTCTTCCAAACGCACTGATACGGTTGCTTGTGCATCGGTGCCCTCAGTTACGGCATGGACTTGATACAGCTGCAAACGCGCATTGTGATCAAACAGCTCTTTCACTGCATTGAACGTTGCATCTACAGGGCCATCACCCGTCGCGGTGGTGGAACGATCTTCGCTGTCCACGGTCAACGTCAGCGCCGCTTCTTGCGGGCCATCTGTGCCGCAAACAACGCGCAGTGATTTGACGCTCAACCGATCGCTCTCAGGATCGCTTGCTGTGCGCATCAGAGCGACAAGATCATCGTCAAACACTTCTTTCTTGCGATCAGCGAGCTCTTTGAAACGTACAAAGACGTCTTTCAACTGGTTGTCGCCCAGCTCAAACCCCAAGTTCTCCAACTTGGAGCGCAAGGCCGCGCGGCCAGAGTGTTTGCCCATGACGATATTTGTCTCTGTCAAACCCACATCTTCGGGGCGCATGATTTCAAAGGTTTCGGCGTTCTTGAGCATGCCATCCTGATGGATGCCGCTTTCATGGGCAAAGGCGTTTTTGCCAACAATCGCTTTGTTATATTGCACTGCAAAACCCGAAACAGCCGCGACACGGCGCGAGATGTTCATGATCTTTGTCGTGTCGATCCCCGTTGAATAGGGCATGATATCGCCACGTACTTTCAACGCCATCACCACTTCTTCCAAAGCGGTGTTGCCTGCGCGTTCACCCAGACCATTGATCGTGCATTCGATCTGACGTGCGCCCCCCTCGACCGCGGCCAAGGAATTTGCTGTCGCCATGCCCAGGTCGTTGTGGCAATGCGTAGCGAAGACGATTTCATCTGCGCCGGGCACTTTGTTGATCAACATTCGGATCAAATCTGCACTTTCAACCGGTGCTGTGTAGCCGACTGTGTCTGGAATATTGATTGTTGTGGCACCCGCTTTGATCGCAATTTCAACGGTGCGGCAGAGGTAGTCTTCTTCTGTGCGCGTCGCATCCATTGGCGACCATTGAACATTATCACACAGGTTACGCGCGTGGCTGACAGTGTCGTGGACACGCTCGGCCATCTCATCCATGGTCAGGTTGGGGATGGCGCGGTGCAAAGGTGATGTCCCAATAAATGTGTGAATGCGTGGTTTGCGCGCGTGCTTCACAGCCTCCCAGCATCGATCGATATCACCGAAGTTGGCACGAGACAGGCCGCAAATGACAGAGTTGCGTGCATTCTTGGCGATTTCGCTGACTGCGCGAAAATCACCCTCGGAGGCGATGGGAAAACCAGCTTCGATGATGTCGACGCCCATGTCGTCCAGCAAACCTGCGATTTCGAGTTTCTCACTATGGCTCATTGTTGCGCCGGGGCTTTGTTCGCCATCGCGCAGTGTTGTGTCAAAGATGACGACTTTATCTTTATGGGAAGTGCTCATTGTCTGTCTCATTTTCATGCGCCTTGCGTTTGCAAGGACCAAACCGGATTTTCATGTGAAGTGGCGCGCTATGAACTCCCCTGAGCGCTCGCGCCGACCGGCACGCTCAGAGGCAGCTAAGAAGGAGTAGGCCGCGCAGTACCCCGGCACTAATGCACCGTGTGTCGCTTTGGATATGGCCAAGTATCTTCATAGGGATCGTTATACCGTGAAAATGCTTAAGGAAAACCCCTTTTTGGATTGACCTGAAATGCAGGCGAATTATTTTCCCCTCATGAATTGGAAAAATGCATTGATCATAGGCGCTTCTGGCGGAATTGGCGCAGCGCTTTGTGCTGCTCTGAACGCGTCTGGAGCTGTCGTAACAGAGCTATCGCGCAGCGTAGACGGGTTGGATGTGACCGATGAAGCATCGGTGGAACGCGTGCTTGGCGCGTTGGATCAAACCTATGATCTTGTGATTGTTGCAACAGGCGCATTAGAGATTGACGGGGCAAAACCTGAGAAAGCGCTCAAACAGTTAAGCGCGCAAGCAATGATGGATCAGTTTGCTTTAAATGCCGTAGGTCCGGCAATGATTTTACGCCACGCTGCGCGCTTGTTGGATCGTAAATCATCGGCCCATATTGCAGTGCTGTCGGCGCGTGTTGGGTCCATCGAGGATAATACGTTTGGCGGGTGGTATTCTTACCGCGCTGCGAAAGCCGCGGTTAATCAAATCGTACACACGAGCGCGATTGAATTGGCGCGCACGCACAAATCACTAGCGTGTGTAGCGTTGCATCCCGGGACTGTTCAAACAGCCTTTACCGAAAAATATGTTGCGCGCCATGCGTCTGTGCCCGCGTCTGAAGCAGCCGAAAACCTGCTTGGGGTTCTTGGTGCTCTTGATTCATCACACACTGGTCAGTTCTTTGACTGGGCCGGCGAAAGGGTGCCTTGGTGAAACTCGTTCTTGTCCTAGGGGATCAGTTGAGCGCTGATCTTTCTGCGCTGCGCGCTGCCAATAAAGCTGAAGACATTGTGGTCATGGCAGAAGTCGCGGCTGAAGCGACCTATGTGAAGCATCACCCGAAAAAGATCGCGTTTATCTTTGCTGCGATGCGAAAGTTTGCGCGCGCATTGGAAGCAGACGGTTGGAATGTGCGCTACACCCAGCTCGACGACACGCAAAATGGAGGTAGCATTATTGGTGAATTGCTGCGTCGTATGGAAGAGACGGGAGCGAAAGAAGTGCTTGCCACGTCGCCCGGGGAATGGCGCCTGATTGAAGCGCTTGAAGACGCGCCATTGAAAATCCAGATGCTTGAGGATGATCGTTTCATCGCCAGCTTACAAGAGTTTGAGGTTTGGGCGGAAGGCCGCAAAGCGATTCGAATGGAATACTTTTACCGCGACATGCGCCGCAAAACGGGTCTGTTGATGGACGGTGACAAACCTGTTGGTGAAAAGTGGAATTTTGATCACGACAATCGCAAAGCTGCTCCGAAAGATGTAAGCTATTCGGGCCCTCTACCGTTTGAACCTGATGCCATCACGCGCGACGTACTTGCGTTGGTCGAGGCAAGTTTTGCTGATCACTTTGGCACGCTCGACGGGTTCAACTTTGCAACGACCCGCGACGATGCGCTCAAAGCGCTTGATCATTTCATCACACATGCGCTTCCTAGATTTGGTGATTTTCAAGACGCGATGCTCACGGAGAATAAATTTCTCTATCACGCAGTGATTTCGCCTTATTTGAACGCAGGGCTCCTTGGCCCGTTGGAAATCTGTCAAGCGGCCGAAGCTGCGTATAACGACGGTCATGCGCCGATTAACGCGGTTGAAGGATTCATTCGCCAAATCATTGGTTGGCGTGAATACGTGCGCGGCATCTATTTTCTGGAAGGGCCGAATTACACCTCTCGCAATGCACTAGATCACACACGGGCGTTGCCTGCGCTATATTGGGGCGGCGAGACGAAGATGCATTGTCTGTCAAAAGCAGTCGCGCAAACACGCGAAGAAGCCTATGCCCACCACATTCAACGTCTGATGGTGACTGGCAACTTTGCATTGCTTGCGGGCATTGATCCTGAACAGGTTCATGAGTGGTATCTGGAAGTTTACGCAGACGCGTTTGAGTGGGTCGAAGCGCCAAATACGATAGGGATGAGCCAGTTTGCCGATGGCGGGATCATCGCATCAAAGCCCTATGTGTCGAGCGGGGCCTACATCAACCGGATGTCAAATTACTGCAAATCCTGCGCTTATTCGGTCAAAGGAAAGACGGGCGAAAATGCTTGCCCGTTCAATCTGCTCTATTGGGATTTCCTGATCCGTCATGAGGACCGCTTTGCCAACAATGCGCGTATGGGCAATATGTACCGCACATGGAACCGCATGCATGAAGACCACCGCGCGACAGTTTTGGCAGATGCTGCGATTTTTCTTGAGAAAATGGACGCTGGCGAAACGGTTTAACTTTTAATTCCCGCTTGTCTCATCGGGCGTAACGAGCTGACCATTCGCCCAAATTCCTGACGCAACCTTGCCATCAGTGTAGCGCATTTCGCCGACGCCTTGGCGTTTGCCATCCACAAATGCGCCAACATATATGTCGCCGCTTGCGTATGTGGCACGCCCTTCGCCCGTCATAGAACCAGCTGTCCACATTCCCTCGTAGATAAATCCATCTGCCATGCGAAAAACACCACGGCCATTGCGCTGGCCATTTGTGAATTGGCCCTCATAGATGGATCCGTCAGGATAAGTCGCCGTGCCAACGCCGAGGATTTCATTCGCAACCCAAGCGCCACTGTAGCTGTAGCCGTCAGAGCGTGTGAGTGTCCCTTGTCCATCGTGTTTGGTGTCTTTGAACTGGCCTTCATAGATTGTGCCGTTGGCATAGACCGCGCGGCCCGTCCCCTCGATCACATTGGCGACCCATTGACCAACATAGCCAGCGCCGTTGGGGTAGGTGATTTGGCCTTTCCCCTGCGCCAAGCCGTTCAGCATCTGCCCTTCATAGACGGACCCATCAGGGTAATTCACGCGTCCCGTGCCCTCGATCAGGCCAAGACGCCATTCACCTGAATAGATGTAGTTATCTGCTGCGGTGAACGTGCCGATCCCGTGGCGCAGATCATCCAGAAAATCACCCTCATAGACGTCACCGTTTTGGTAAATAACTTTGCCTTTGCCTTCGCGCCGTCCTGCAACCAGCTCACCCTCGTAACGATCGCCGTTGGGCTGAATGACCTTACCAATCCCGCTAAGCTGCCCGCCGCGCCAAGGACCATCAAGGATCATTCCGTTGCTAAGCGTAAAAGTTCCGCGCCCTTCACGTTTGCCGTCTTGGACTTGCCCTTGATATTCAGAGCCATCCTCATAAACGATCGTCGCCGCACCTTCTTTGACGCCATTCACCCAGTCGCCAGTGTATGTATATCCATCCGCGCGTTTCAGAACGCCTTTGCCATGATGCTTTCCACCGCGAAAAGCCCCCTCATAGCGGCTGCCATCCGCACTTATTGAAACACCTGTGCCTTGAGGCACGCCATTTTCCCAGCTGCCCTCATAGGTGCTGCCATCATTATAGGTGATGCGCCCGATACCGTCGGGCTTGCCTTTGGCAAACGCACCTTCATAGACGGCGCCGTCAGGAAACAATGCGCGGCCTTCGCCAAGTATTTCACCCATGATCCATTCACCGGAATACTCGTATCCGTTGGGCAAACGGTAGGTGCCCAACCCGTGCTGCATCCCGTCTTTGAACGTACCTTCGTAAAAACCACCATCGTCATATTGTTTCGTTTGCACGTCTGTCGTCTGCGCACCTAGCGGCAGAGCACCCATAGCGAGAGACATTATAAGAGCGAGCGAAGCATTACGCATGAAAGCTATCCAGTTCTAAAGGCCACTGTTTGGACGAGACCCTAGTTCAGCGCATGTGCAATGCCAATGGATTTTCGGGCGCAGATCACGTCGGCCTCTTTCCCTTAGCCGCTGCTAGAGCTACATCTTCCCCAACACCTCTTGCCGGAGCGCTAAACATGACCGCAGCATCCAACCCAGACCATTTTCGCGTCGCGCTGGGCCAGTTGAACCCAACCGTGGGCGATATTGCAGGCAACGCCGCTAAAGCACGCACCGCTTGGGAAGCTGGACGCGACGCCAAAGCGGATCTTGTGGCGCTGTCTGAAATGTTCATCCTTGGCTATAACGCGCAAGATTTGGTGATGAAACCAGCGGTGCAGGCAGCCTGTCTTGCGGCCATTGAAGAGCTCGCACTTCAATGCGCGGACGGTCCAGCGCTTGCGATTGGTGGTCCTGCGGTAGAGGACGGCAAACTCTACAATGCCTACTTCATCTGTCGCGGTGGCAAGATCGCGAGCAAGGCGCTGAAGCATAACCTTCCTAATGAAGATGTCTTTGATGAAGTGCGCATCTTTGACAGCGGCCCATTGGGTGGGCCGTATTCTGTTGGTAACACACGTATTGGCAGCCCGATTTGTGAAGATGCATGGCACGAAGACGTGTCAGAAACGCTTGAAGAAACGGGAGCAGAATTTCTGCTCGTTCCCAACGGCTCGCCCTACTATCGCGGAAAATTTGACGTGCGGATGAACCAGATGGTCAGTCGTGTGATCGAAACAGGACTGCCTTTGATCTATCTTAACATGGTGGGCGGGCAGGATGATCAGGTCTTTGATGGTGGCTCTTTCGCGCTCAATCCTGGTGGCAAGCTCGCGATGCAAATGCCCGTGTTTGATGAAGAGATCACGCATGTCGATCTAACCCGCACGCCCAATGGGTGGCGCGTCGAGGATGGTGCAAAAGCGATCATTCCAGGCCAGTTCGAGCAAGATTACCGCGTCTGTGTGCAAGCCTTGCGCGACTACATGGGAAAGACGGGATTCAAGAAAGTGTTGCTTGGGATGTCAGGCGGAATCGATAGCGCGCTTGTTGCGACGATCGCTGTGGATGCGCTG
>JAHEGL010000319.1 GCA_024645145.1 Planktotalea sp. | reverse complement strand
ACCATCGGGCCCCACCAGCGCACCGCCGGCCACGTCAGGATCACTGATGCAGCCGAATTCAACGCAAAGTTGGGAGATACGAATACTGCACCAGCAACATTTTGCATCAGATCTTCGCGCAACGCTGCCGCAGCGACCAATGTGCCACCTGTGGAGGTCGAAATAACGATCAATTGCTCACCAACTTGACGGGCCGCTGCCAATGCTTCCGCGGTGTCATGCATCCAATCAGCGGCACTTGGCTCTGCCATTGCATCGCCGCTGCGTCCGTGTCCGGCGAGCCGCGTGTAAACAAGGTTTGCGCCCAACGCCTCCGCGACGTTATCTGGCACAGGGCGAATTTCTTCGGATGTCGCAGAAAACCCGTGGATATAGAGCACTGAAACAGGTGTTTTAACACCGGCTTCGCCCGCCCAGAGGACGCGCTTTTCTGTGCCATCTACAATATCATCAAACGCACTCTCTTGCGTGATGAAATAAGCGTCGAGATCGTCGCCAAAAAGCGCCGGGTCAAAACTTGCATTTAAGTCGACCTTTTCGCGCGGGCCAAACACAACAAGTGCCGCGATACATAAGACAAGCAGTATGATACCGCGACCAACCCACTTGAAAAGCGTTCTCATAACGTGTTTTCCCCTGCCTTTATGACATCCTCGACCGCTTGTTCGATCAGCGCCAAACAAGCATTGTCAGAAAAGCGGTGATCTGCGCCATCTACCAGCGTCAACCGCATGTCTGAGCCGCTTGCGTGCGCCAATAACTTTAGAGCAAGCGACATATCAACATCTTCGTCAGCCGTGCCTTGCAAGAAACGTGTTGGGAAAGGAAGTTCTAGCGGATCACGCAAAACAAGCTGGTTGCGACCATCTTCTATCATGCACTTGGTAATGATGTAGGGCTCACCATAGTCCGAGGGCAATGCGACCTGCCCTGTGCTCGTGAGCTCTTCGCTTTGAGCAGCATCAAAGCCGGCCCATATGCTGTCTTCTGTAAAATCGGGGGCCGCAGCGATTGTCACCAACCCTGCTATCCGCTCTGGCGTGCGCTTTGCCGCCAACAACGCCTGCCAGCCTCCCATTGAGGAACCAACCAAAACAAGCGGACCATCTGTGAGCTTTTCAAGCGCTTGCGCCGTGTCTTGAGCCCAATCGCCGATGCAGCCGTCTGTGAATGTGCCGGAACTTTCGCCATGCCCAGAATAATCAAACCGCAAAAACGCGCGCCCTTTTGCAATCGCCCAGTCTTCTAGGTGAATGGCTTTGGTGCCTTGCATGTCTGATTTCAAACCGCCAAGGAAAACGACCGTAGGACCTGAGCCGTCGGTCTTCTCATAAGCGATTTTACGCCCCTGTGCTGTCTCTAGAACTGCCATCACTCCCTCCCATTTGATTGGATGGGATCATGCTGTTCTTAGTCTATTTTCGCAAGGGCCACGTAGGGTTAACCGCTGATATAGGTACCGTTCTTGGGACGGTAGAAAACCTTTTGATTATGCAGGCGACCCAATAGATCATGGATCTGGCTAACCTCATCGCAATTGGGCGCGTTGTCTGTATTTGCGGCAAGCGCGTCATTTCGCAGATTGGTCTTCACTTCGCGCAGCGCGCTTTCGATCACCTCGAGGTCTTCAACAGTCAATTCAAATTGTGTGTTGTAACGTGGCATATCAGTGCTCCAGCATGTCTGAAATGGGGTGATTTCTGTCGTAAATTTAGCATATCAGGCTGTTATCTGCCAACTCAACCCCTAGCACTCACAATAATATTCATTCAAAACATGAGCTTAGCTCAGCTGCGGCAGTATTCATCAGCACACAACACTGCATACTTTTGTACGCAATCAAACACTTAGCCGACTTGACGTGATTCCCGCACATGTTCATAGAGGCGGTGCAAATAGCACAAACCCGCAACCGGGCGCTTTCGTAGGCGCCAAACTGACGAGGAGCGCCGATATGGCTAACGTCACACTCACTTTCCCTGATGGCAACAAACGTGAATACCCGAGTGGTATCACTGCCGCTGATGTTGCTGCGGATATTTCCAGCTCACTTCGTAAAAAAGCGATCAGCGCCACAGTGAACGGCGCGCATTGGGACCTGCAATGGCCGATTGAAAGCGACAGCAGCATCGCTTTGAACACCATGAAGGACGAAGCGTCCGCACTTGAATTAGTGCGTCACGACCTCGCGCATATTATGGCGCGCGCCGTGCAAGAGATTTGGCCAGACGTGAAAGTGACCATCGGACCTGTCATTAAGGATGGCTGGTACTATGACTTTGACCACAAGGATCCGTTCACGCCTGAAGATTTGGGCGTCATCGAGAAAAAGATGAAAGAGATCATCAATGCACGTGACGCTGTGCGCACTGAAGTCTGGGACCGCGCCCGCGCGATCGAGCACTATGAAGACAACAACGAGCCCTACAAAGTAGAACTCATCGACGCCATTCCAGGCGACGAACCCCTGCGCATGTATTGGCATGGGGAGTGGCAGGACC
>JAHEGL010000315.1 GCA_024645145.1 Planktotalea sp. | reverse complement strand
AGAGCGACCAAGCTCTATGCGAAACGACGCACGATCAAGAATGACCTTGCGCTGTGTTCCGGTCCAAAAGGACTTACTGACGTTCTCGAACTCTAACATTTTCCTATCCGGCCTGCTCTGCCGCTTCTTTTATATAGGGTGTCTTAAGCATTCTTTATGTGCCGATTTTGTCCACAGTATGTCACATCACTCATAATTGTTTCAATGCCTGCAGATAATTGCGGCTCATTTGAATGGGAATTTCACCTCATTTGTGGCAACTGGCGTGGATGGACACAACGTTTCAGCGCCTCTTAACAGATATTAACGCCTGCGGGCTTTGCAAGGAACGCTTTGCAGTGACGGCAACTCAGCACAGCCCGCGCCCGGTTTTGTGGGTTTCGCCTGAGGCTAAGCCACATATTTTGATTGCGGGGCAGGCTCCGGGTGCGCGGGTTCACCAAAGCGAGCGACCTTTTACAGATCCGTCTGGGGATCGGTTGCGAGATTGGCTTCAAATGGATGAGGCGACGTTTTATGATGCGCGCAAAGTGGCGATTGCGCCAATGGCTTTTTGTTTTCCCGGCTATAACACCAAGGGCAGCGATCTGCCTCCGCCAGCGATTTGTGCAAAAACATGGCGTGCACCGCTGATGGAGTCCCTTGGGGAGGTTCCGCTAACCCTTCTGATCGGTGGGTATGCGATGAAATGGCACTTGGGCAAGACTGGCAATGTGAGCGAGACAGTTATGGATTGGCAAAGCCACGCACCTAAGGTTTTCCCCTTGCCGCATCCCTCTTGGCGCAATACCGGATGGCTGAAGAAAAATCCGTGGTTTGAGACTGATCTGCTACCTGTCTTGCGCGCGCGTGTGTCAGAGGTTCTGAAATGACTGAACAAACACCGTTAGATGTTGCCCATGCTGCGATGGACGCCGCGCCAAACGATGATGCGGCACGCTTGCGTTTTTATGAACGGCTTGCGGACAGTGAGCTGTTCTTGCTCCTGAGCAAAGAAGCGCAAGGCGATCAGATAGAGCCAGAGATTTTTGATCTGGGCGAAGCGCGCTTTGTCTTGGTGTTTGACCGGATTGAACGTCTGTCTCAATTCGTGGGCCAATCTGCACCCTATGCGGCGTTTTCTGGGCGCTCGATCGCACAGATGCTGACGGGGCAAGGGATTGGCCTTGGCGTCAATCTCGAAGTCGCGCCATCACAAATGCTGATCCCCCCAGATGCTGTAGAGTGGCTTTGCGATACTTTGGCTCACGCACCTGATGAGGTGGAAGAACGCCCCGAAGAGCTTTACGCGCCCAAAGGACTGCCTGAGGAATTGTTGACGGCCCTTGATGCCAAACTTGCCAGTGCTGCTGGTCTTGCGAGCAACGCCTACCTTGTTGCGGTGCACTACGAAGGCGGGCGAAAGGGCCATCTATTGGGATTTGTAGGAGCGGTCGAGGGTGCGCAGCAAGCACTTGCAAACGCAGCTGGTGAAGCGTTGACCTTTTCGGGCATTGAAGCGGGCAGCATCGATGTTGGCTTCTTTTCCCAAAGTGACCCAATGGCGGCTGCGATGGCAAAAGTCGGTCTTCGTTTTGAATTGCCAAAGCTTGAAGAGCGGACGCAAACGGTACGCGCAGCGCCCGGTTCTGATCCTGAAAAACCGCCGAAATTACGCTAGAATTCGCGAAGAGGGGCACGCTTTTGCAAGTGAGCGCCGTGTTCAATATCCAACCGAGCGATCGACAAGGTGTAACAATGGCTCGCCGGCTTCACCGCGCCTTACATTCTCGGCAACACATTGGCTCGCGGTCCAAGTGCGCGTCTCAGATGCGATATGGGGCGTGACCGTCACATTAGGATGCGCCCAGTAAGGATGTTCATGCGGGAGTGGCTCGATGCGGAAGACATCCAACGTCGCATGTCCAACCTGACCGCTAGCAAGCGCAGCAAGCAATGCATTATCGTCGATCAAAGGGCCGCGACCAGGGTTGATAATTGTAGCCCCACTGGCAAGCCACTTAAGACTTTCATCGTCTAATACATTCGTAGTTGCAGCTGTTTCAGCAAGCAATAGCACCACGATTTCAGCGTTGCTCAACGCGTCTTTCAGCCCCGCATCGCCATGATGACATGTGATGCCGTCAACGTCTTTGGCGGTGCGGCTCCACCCTGTCACATCAAACCCAATCCCTGCCAGTGTCTGTGCGCAAGCCATGCCAAGCGCGCCTAAGCCAAGAATGCAGACGCGGCGTTGCTCGGTCAAGGGGGGGGCTTTCGCCTCCCAAAGGCGATCAGGGTTGATGATATGAGCGTCCATCCCAAGATGATGACGTAGCACATGACCCGTGACCCACTCGATCATGCCTTGGGTTAGGCCATGATCTACCATGCGCGCCAAGGGCACTTTGAGGGTCTCGTTCGGCGCAACTGTTTCAACACCTGCCCAGAGGTTTAAAACGGCTTTGAGCTTTGGAAAGATCGAAAAATCCTGCACATCAGAATTGGGTGCGTAAACGATATA
>JAHEGL010000310.1 GCA_024645145.1 Planktotalea sp. | reverse complement strand
ACTTGGGGCTGGATGATTTGAACGACGCCACCAAAGAGTTCAAAAAGTTCGATCTGGAAACAGAGACAGGCAAGCTTTCGGCGGCACGTGCTGAAGATGCGCGCAAAATCCATGAGATGTCCGCGCGAAAAGCCGAAGAACGCTTGGCCAAGCAAGCAGAACGTGCGGCTGCCGCGAAAGCGGAAGAGGCGGGTGAAACCGTTGTCAAAGTCCCTGCGAAGAAACCGGCTGCTGCAAAGAAAACGGCGGCCAAAAAGCCAGCCGCGAAAAAGCCTGCTGCGAAAAAAGCGCCAGCCAAGAAGACAACAGCGAAGAAACCCGCTGCAAAGAAGACCGCTGCTAAAGCGGACAAGGATATTGCATGAGCAACGCAGACAATGTCGAAGACAGTTCAGCCCCGCTGATTGAACACCTCGCTGAGCTGCGCACACGGCTGATCCGTGCGGTGATTGCGTTTATCATCGGCATCGTTCTCGCATTCATGGTGGCTGAGCCGATCCTTGAGTTCTTGCTCGCGCCCATTGAAAATACACTACGCGATTTGGGTGATCCGAACCCGACGCTGCAATATACCTCACCGCAGGAATACTTGTTCACCTTGTTCCGCATTTCCATGGTGTTTGGCTTTATTCTTGCGTTTCCTGTCATCGCATTTCAACTTTGGCGCTTCGTCGCGCCAGGTCTCTATAAGAAAGAGCAAAACGCATTTTTGCCGTTCCTGATCGCATCGCCTGTCATGTTCTTTCTAGGCGCAGGATTTGCGCAGTTCGTGGTGACACCACTCGCGATGAACTTCTTCTTGGGCTTTGCGGATGTAAGCTCGATTTTTACAGGTTTGCTCGCCACAGTCGCGAATGTACCAAGTGATGGCTTGCCACCCACGGGTGGGTTGCTCACTGAGCCGCCAGTGGATAGCGACGGTGTGCGCATCACTTTCTTTGGTAAAGTGAACGAAAGCCTTGATATTACGCTAAAATTCATCATCGCATTTGGAATGTGTTTCCAATTGCCTGTGCTTTTAACACTGATGGGCAAAGCTGGTTTGGTCAGCGCAGATGGTCTTGGAGCCGTGCGTAAATACGCAATGGTCGGTATTTTGCTGCTCGCGGCACTCGTGACACCACCAGACGTCATCACACAGTTGATCTTGTTCACTGTCGTTTATGGTCTTTACGAAATTTCAATTTTCCTTGTGCGCCGCGTGGAGGGCAAACGCGAAGCCAAACTGCGTGAAGATGGGTATTACGACGACGAGGAAGAAGAATTCGATGACGAACTGGTCAAAGAGTTCGATGAGGCCGACGCCGAAGACGCAGAAGCTGAGGACAAGAAGTGAGCGAGCCGTTAGAACGGATCGCCGCTGCGCTGGAGCGTCTTGCCCCAGCGCCACTTGCAGCCCCTGACTTTACGGCCGCAGACGCCTTCGTGTGGCAAACCGGACCTGATGCACTGGTGCCTGTGGAAAAGGTCAATCATATCGCGCTCGATTTGCTTGTGGGCATCGACCGCGCGCGTGATACGCTTTTGCTAAACACACGCCAGTTTGCGAACGGGTTTGCCGCGAACAATGCGTTGCTGTGGGGCTCGCGCGGGATGGGTAAATCATCCCTTGTCAAAACGATCCATGCAGAGCTGTTGCGCGAAGGTGCTTCGCTCAAGATTGTTGAATTACAGCGCGAAGATCTTCCCAGTGTCGGGCGCTTGTTGGCTTTGCTGAGAAATGCACCAGAACGTTTCTTGCTCTATTGTGACGACCTTTCGTTCAGCCATGATGATCAGCACTACAAATCTCTCAAAGCGGTGCTTGATGGCGGTATTGAAGGCCGTCCTGAAAACGTCTTGCTGTACGCAACGTCCAATCGCCGCCACTTGATGCCACGCGATATGATCGAGAATGAACGCTCAAACGGGATCAATCCGGGCGAAGCGGTAGAAGAAAAGGTTTCCCTGTCTGACCGCTTTGGTCTTTGGCTGGGCTTCCACCCATGCGATCAGGATGACTACCTTGCAATGATTGATGGCTATTGCGCCGCAGCGGGACTTAGCGTTGATCCTGCTGTTTTGCGCGCTGAAGCGATTGAGTGGCAAGCGACTCGCGGCTCACGCTCTGGACGTGTCGCTTGGCAGTTCTTTTGTGATTTTGCAGGGCGTCACGGTCACGCAATCTAAGCGCACCATTTCGCCTTAGACGAGCGATCTATTGCAGGTAGGGCAGTGGATCGACGCTATCAAAGCCTTCGCGCACTTCAAAATGCAAGAAATCAGAACTTCCGGAACGCACTGAAGCGAGTTGCTGACCGCGAGAGACAGTATCGCCCTTTTTCACCTTTAGATTGTCGACATTTGCGTAAACCGTCAGCAAGTTATCTGGGTGTTTTACAACAATAATCGGCAGGTTATCCGTGTTCTCTGTAATTGCGGCCACTGTGCCAGCAGCGGCTGACTTGACGGAGGTTCCCGCACTTGCCCCAATGCCAATGCCATCATTTTTGCCCTTCGCATATTC
>JAHEGL010000136.1 GCA_024645145.1 Planktotalea sp. | reverse complement strand
GTGTGGAACGGGCCTGTCGGCCATCCCGGGTTTACGTCGTTTGATCAAAGCAGGCCATGACGTCACGGTTTGGAATCGCACGCTTGATAAAGCGCAGGATGCTGTTGGCGATCTTACCAATGACATTCGCGTATTTGACCTTGATGCTGTGAGTGCAGCACTCCAAACAGGTGACGTTGTGGTGTCCATGCTGCCCGGTGATTGGCATGTCCTACTCGCGCAGAAAGCTATTGATGCAGGGGCACATTTTGTCAGCTCTTCCTACATCGCGCCTGAAATGCGTGAGCTTGATAATCAGGCGCGCAGCAAAGGTGTGGCGTTGGTGAATGAGATTGGTCTTGATCCGGGCATTGACCATCTCATGGCGCATCACTTGGTCGAAACATACCGTGCCAGCGATGCCCTCGACAAAGACGCAGAGCTGTCCTTCATTTCATATTGCGGCGGCATCCCGAAAACGCCCAACCCGTTTCGTTACAAGTTTAGCTGGTCGCCGCTTGGGGTTTTGAAAGCGCTGCGTTCTCCGTCGAAATCCATTCGTGATTTCAAAGAGTTCAATGTTGCGCGCCCATGGGATGCGATCACCCACTATGTAGTGCCGCTCCCGTCCCCAGAAAGCTTTGAAGTCTATCCAAACCGCGATTCTTTGCCCTTCATGGCGCAATATCATTTCGACACGGAGTGGAACGTCAAAGAGTTCGTACGCGGCACCATGCGCCTGAATGGCTGGGCCGATGCTTGGGCAAATGTCTTTGCAGAAATTGAAACTCTGGAAGGGTCAAGCGGTGAAGCCCGCCTCAAAGAGATGTCAGATCAATTCTGGGAAGAAAACGCATATGACGAAGGCGAACCAGACCGCGTGGTGCTTTGCGTTGCACTCAAAGCCGAAAAGAACGGGGAAACCACATGGCACCGAAGCTATGTAATGGATGCTTGGGGTGATGAGAGCGGCACCGCAATGGCGCGTCTCGTTTCGATCCCCCTGTCTCACGCAATCGAAGCGGTGATCGCGGGGAAAATCAGCGCTGGTGTGAGCGCTGCAACAGATGATCCAGAGCTTTTGTCAAAATGGCTCTCTGAAATCGACAAGCTCGCACAGCATCTTACCATCGTCGATCACGTTTAAAACAAAAGCGCGCCGTGTATTCGCGGCGCGCTTATTTGTTTAGGCAAACAAACGGTAATACATCCAGTCTGGCATAAACTGCGACAGCCTGAACACCCACGAAAACACGCGCGGAAAACTCTTCTTAAAGCGGTCTGAGTTCATCAACTCGAACATCTCACGCGCTGCGTCGTCCGGCTCCATAATAAAGGGCATTTTGAAGTCGTTCTTTTCGGTCAAGCGCGTTTTGATGAAGCCCGGATTGGCCAACTGCACATCAATGTCAGTCGCGCGCAAATCTGCATACATGCTTTCCGCCAAAGCCATCGTACCCGCCTTGGAGGCCGCATAGCCAATCGCGCCCGGCAGACCGCGGAATCCTGAAAGCGACCCTGTAATCACCAAATGCCCGGTGCCACGCTCTTGCATCATCGGCATAACGGCACCCATGACACGAACAGCGCCCGTGAAGTTGATATCGACCATCGCCTCCGCTTTTTCGGCATCCCATTCTTGCGATTTCATGGGCCAATATACACCAGCCAAGAAAACAACACCGTCCACATCACCAACAGCTTTTGCCGCGGCTGCGACGCTGGTGCTGTCACTAACGTCAACGTCCTGAGACGACGCGTTTCCGGGCAGTTCAGCGACAAGCGCATCAAGCTTGTCTTGCGAGCGTGCAGAGACAATTACCTCTACGCCTGCACGCGCCAATTGATGCGCCAATGCTGCGCCTAAACCTTCACTTGCCCCAACGAGCCAGTATCGTTTGCCTGCCCAATCTCTCACGCCACTTCCTTCTTTCGCATTGTCGCGACCAATTCTGCGACCTTGAAGCCGAATTTGCGGAACTGACTGCGATTCACAATGGATCCATTCGGTGCAAGATACATCCAATCAATCGTATCAAGCACATGGCCGCCTGCTTCATCTGGTAACTTAATGCGGTATTTCAACTGCACTGCAGATCCTGTTTGCGTGCCAGACCCTGTGCCGATCACATCGGGCGCTTCGGCTTTGATCGCGCCGTCATTGCCAAGTGTGAGGTACCATTCACGGTTCTGCACCGTTCCGCTGTCATAACGGAACTCTTCGCGCATGTAGCCTTTGTCGCCATCCCATTCCGCTTCGAAATTTCCGACAAAGCGCGATGTGACGCGTCCGGTTGGACCATAGATTACGCCTTCGCATTCGATGGGGCCATTCAGATGCTCTCGTAAATCAAAGTGCGGATCGTTCTTGGCGTAGTCCAGCGGGCTTTGCGCCGCGAAATCCATGTATTTGCTTTTGAGATGGTTCAAAACCAGCATCAAAGCGACACCCAGCAGCACGTAACCAATCGTTTCCATTCGCTTATCCCTTTTCCATTTCTGTTGTCGCAAGCAACGCAATCGCAAGGCACTTCAACCCGCATGGCACAGCTGCATAAAGTAACGTCAGAAGCCAAAGTGAGGCTTCAGTATTATCGCCGCCGGAGTTAAATCCGGCCCGCTCCAACATCGGGAGCAAAACGACAGCCGCAAACGCAAGCGACAGTTTCGACACCAACGCCCAAAGGCCAAAGCCTTCAGCCGCATTCGGTGCAATTTTTGCCATGCGGGTGGCGAACGCCGCGGGCAAAAGAGTGAGGTCCGCACCCATTGCGGCACCTGTGGCCACGCAAACAAGTGTGAACAATAAGATGTCCCCGCTGCCAAGACTTATGGCCATCGCAAAGGCAAGAACGGCAAGGATCATTGCACTAAGAAGGACAGGTTTGATCCCGTATTTTTGCGCAAGAAGCCCCCAAACCGGCGCCGCAACAGCTGCGCTTAGGAAGAAAAGCAAAAGCAACACACCTTCTTGGCCAGGCGCATCAAGGCGGCTCTCAACGAAGAAAAGGAAAAGGGTAGAGCTTACTGCAACGGGCACAGCGTTGACCAAGGCAATGAGCAGCAAACGGCGCGCATAGATATCTTGCAAGATCGTACGAAACCCTGGCCCTGCGGTTGGCATAACATTGCGCCACTCTCCGCGCATCAGAACGACTGCAATGAAACCCAAGATCGCAAACGAGACGGCAAACCCAGTAAACTCTGCATCCATGATCGAGATGAACAAAAATGGCGCAATCGATGCGAGACACACACCCAAAAGCGCACCCGTTTCGCGCCAACGGGCGAGCCTAAGGTGACCACCCTTTGCCATTCCATCGGCCTTGCCAACACCCTGCGCATAAAAAGAAATCGTCAGGAAACTAAACGCCGAAAACACCAACGTTAGCATGATCGCAAACCACAAAACCGGCGAGAACATCGGCTTTATCGCAAAAAGCCCAATCATACCGCCACAAAGAATAAGCACACCTAGCGCAACCGCGAATCCGCGCGCTGACGCGGTCACCGCCGCAAGTTTGCCAAGCAACGGGTCTTGGACCACATCAAGCAAACGTAGCGCAAACAGAACAGCGCCCAAAGCACCTAAAGACACGCCAAATTCGTCCACATAGTACTTGGGTGCATGAATATAGATCGGCAAACCAGCTGCCGACAACAATGCCGCAAACACCGCATAACCACCCAACGCGGAAACCCGCGCGTTATCTTGAACTGCGTTTTGCATCACGACACTTCGCTTGCAGGTGGTTCAGGACGGTTCCGAAAACTAGCGCCTTTCCACCAAATTTTCAGAGCCTGCCAATGAATGAGGCTCAGCACACGCCGCGATCCAAACGGACGCTTCACGCAAAACCCGAGGATATTGGAATTGCTCAATGGTGCGCGTGGTCCAGTTAGGGTCGCAATCAAGCCACCTGCTTGGCTCGTGTAGTCGATGAAAATGCCAAGGCGTGTTTCGCTCACATCAAAACGAAATTCATAGCCGCCCTCAACAGTTTGAAATGGCGACACATGCATCAATTTGTGCGATTTAAGGCGATCACTTGCCACGATTGGGCGCAGATCATCGTGGTTGCAAAGATAGCTATGCCGATCTCCGTAGGTATTGTTTACCTCAGAAATCACCGCGCAGAGTTCATCCTGATCGTTATGGATCAGCCAAAAACACACCGGATTGAAAACATGTCCAAGCACGCGCGGTTGCGTCAGTAGCAGCACTTTACCGCCAAGTTGGACACCATTCTCTGCAAGGACATCACGCACCCAAGCCGCTCCGCGCCCTTCTTTAGGCAATCCACCATGATCGCTGTCAAAGACGGCAACTAGGTTGCGTGCGTTGCGCGCGAACAGACTAGGCGCGTCAACTTTTGCATCCATATCAAGCAGCACATAATCCACGCGATAACGGAACGCATTGGCAATCTCGCCTTTGCGTCCATGATACGTGTAGCCAGCGATGTGCTGCACTTGGTTCATTGTGCAGCAATCCCCATCGCATTCGCGCTGCGCATCGCTTCGACCACATCGACTGCGCTCGATAAGCCGTCCTCATGAAATCCATTTTTCATCCACGCACCACAGAACCATGTGTTATTTGCGCCGTTCAACTCGGCCACTTCGCGTTGCCCATCAAGCGCTGTCAGATCAAAAACAGGATGGCGCAAAGTGACCTGATCGTAGATCAGCTCTTCTTTGATAAAACGCTTTGTGTTGAGCGTGACAAAATGCGGATCATTCGCTGGGATTGGTTGGAGCGAATTCAGCCAATACGTAAGGTCAATTCTTTCGTTCTCATTGTTCGCATCTTCCGTGTAGTTCCATGAAGACCAGCACACCTTACGGTTGGGCATCACAGATGCATCTGCGTGCAGGACAATGTCATTTGGCTGGTACTTGATTTTATCCAAAGCCGCAAATTCCGCAGCTGTCGGATCGACCAGCAGCCGCAGGCTATCGTCAGAATGCGTGGCAAAGATGACTTCATCAAAAGCTTCCCATTCGCTGCCTGATGTTTTGATCTCGACCCCATTCGCCACACGGCGAACCGCATCAATTGGCGTACCTAAACGCAGCTCAACCCCTTTGGCGCGCATAGACGTCTCAACGCGGCTAACGTATTCTGTTGATCCGCCATTCACCGTGTACCACTGATGCTGACCAGTCACGCCCAGCAGGGCATGGTTTTTAAAGAAGTCCATCAACGCGTATGCAGGAAACTCCATAATCTTATTTGTTGGCGTCGACCAGATCGCACCAGACAACGGTGCAAGGTAATAGTCTCGAAAATAGCGGCCAACACCCAAGTTATCTACGAAAGTTCCAATCGCCCAATCGGGGTTTGCGGCGGCAAGGTCATACCCTTTTGCGTTAAAGTGATTGATGTCGCGCAACATTCGCAAGAATCTTGGGTCAAACGCATTTTTGCTCTGTGCGAACACAGCGCGTACGGAGGCAAGACCGTACTCCAACCGCCCACCCTCAATAGAGGCACCAAAACTCATGCTCGATTTCACAACCGGCACATCCAACTCAGCAAACAGCGCCGCCAAATGCGGATAATTCGCGTAATTGAAAACGATAAAGCCTGTATCTACAGGCTGGTTTCCGTTTGCACCAGCGATGATCGTACGTGCATGTCCGCCCAAACGGTGCTCTGCTTCGAAAACCGTTACGCGGTTATCACCACCAAGCATATGTGCTGCGCCTAGGCCAGAAATGCCTGCACCAATCACGGCAATATTTTTCTGTGGTTGGTGGCTGTTCAGTGTTGGCATTCTAGGCGCTCCAAGGATAAAATAGTGTTGGTGTTATGAGAGTTTACGCAGTTACCCTCTAATCGGATGCAAAAGAAGAAAAATTAACATGTAAGTGATCCAATTCCGACAACGAGGCATGTTACATCATGTTGACACGCGTTAAAGCCTTGGAGATCGACCCCAATGCCCTAACCTTCGGGAAACGAAAAACATTTGGGACGTAAATATAAGACAGGCCAGGACGAACTGACGTGACCAACACTACGAAAGACTGGACCGCGCAAATTTATGCGATCAGGGACAAGCAGGATCAGACCGCATTTGCCGAACTGTTTGCCCATTTCGCACCGCGTGTGAAAGGCTTTTTGATGAAAAGCGGCGCAGATGCGTCTTTGGCAGAGGAATGTACCCAAGAGGTGATGGCCACCTTATGGCGAAAAGCGCATATGTTTGATCCGGCTCGCGCAAGTGCGGCAACCTGGATTTACACGATTGCGCGAAACCGTAAAATTGACGCATTGCGCAAGCAACGTCGGCCGGAACCAGAAGATCTCCCTTGGGGCCCCGAAGCTGAACCCGAGCAGGCTGATGCAATCGGCTTGAAACAAGAGACAGAGCAATTGGCAGTTGCGATCAAGGAATTGCCAGAGAAACAAAGGAATTTGATTGAACAAGCCTATTTTGGCGACCTTTCGCATAGTGAAATTGCAGAAATTACGGGTCTACCACTGGGCACGATCAAATCCCGCATTAGGTTAGCGCTAGAGCGGTTGCGCCACGCAATGAAGTGATGAACATGACACATACTATTAAACACCACCTGACGTCCGAAATTCTGATGGCGTATTCCGCTGGCAACCTGCCAGAAGCCTTCGGTCTTATCGTGGCGACACACGTTTCAATGTGTGACACATGCCGCGCGGATCTGGAAAGCTACGATGCTGTTGGCGGCGGCGTCATTGATGATGCCGAAATAGCCGAAGTATCTTCGGACGCTTTTGCAGCGACGATGAAGTTGATCTCTGCCAGTGACACGGCGCCCGCGTCTCCGCGCCGCTCGACTGGCACGCTGCCTAGTCCTTTGCAGGATTATGTTGGGGGCGATCTGTCCGCAATCAATTGGAAACCACTCGGTATGGGCGTGAAGCAAGCGATCTTGCCAACGTCCAAAGCCGCGACCGCACGTCTACTTTATATTCCTGCGGGTGCCGCTGTCCCGGATCACGGTCACAATGGTACGGAAATGACGCTTGTTTTGCAGGGCGCATTTGTCGATGAAGATGATCGGTTTGCACGTGGTGACGTCGAAGTCGCTAACGAAGACCTAGAGCACACACCAATCGCAGATGTCGGCGAAGATTGCATTTGTCTTGCAGTCACAGACGCACCGCTCAAGTTTAACGCTTTCTTGCCGCGCCTCGCACAGCGTTTCTTGCGCATTTAAGGGTCAGCGTGAAATGCAGATGCTTGCGTGACTTGGCCATTTTTATCGAAGAACAATGTCTCCGCCGCACGTACGCCGCGGTGATTTTGGTAGGTAATCACCATCATCTGGTGACCTTTGAAGATGTGCCGTACTTCAAATTTCAAGTCAGGCTGTTTGCTTAGAGCGCGCGCCCAGTAATCTCGCAACGCATTTACTCCAGTCACTTCTCCCGTTCCCACCAAACCCACAGCTTTGCGAGACCGGAATCAAATATCAGCGCTGTAGTGCGATAGAATGCGATCCAAATCGTGGCTGTTCCACGCCGCTTCCCACTCGCGGGCGAAATTATCGTAATCAACGCTCAATCTTCGGCCCATTTAACGGAACGACTGTCGGGGTAGGTTCAGGTGCCAATTCTTCAAAGTCAAAGTTATCTAAGCGCCGCGCGCGACGTCCTGCTTTGTCAGCGCTGATCTTTATCTCTGAAATATCCTTGGCCGCTTGACCAAAATGCCGGTCTAAATTTTCGACCCGTGTACCAAGGCGTTCCACATCGCCAAACAACAACCCCAATTCACGCCTGATCGCGCCGGCTTGTTCTTGCATACGCGCGTCTTTCAGAATGGCGCGCATTGTGTTGAGCGTGGCCATACATGTTGTTGGCGACACGATCCAAACGCGCGCGGCAAATCCTTCGCGTACAAGCTCTGGAAAGTTGGCATGTAACTCTGCATAGACTGCCTCGGATGGGAGAAACATCAAAGCGCCATCAGCGGTTTCACCATCCAGAATATACTTCTCCGAAATTGCTTTAATATGCGCCTTTACTGAAGCTCGCATCATCTGAGCAGCAACGTTCAATTCATGTTGGGTCTGCGCATTTCTAAGTGCCTCATAAGCTTCCAACGGAAATTTACTATCCACAACAATCGGTCCGGGAGGGTTTGGCAAATGGATCAAGCAATCGGCACGTTTGCCGTTAGAAAGCGTCGCTTGCCACGTGTAGCTATCCGCAGGGAGCGCTTTGCTGACGATGTCTTTCAGCTGGATTTCACCAAACGCCCCGCGCGTTTGTTTGTTGCTCAGGATATCTTGCAGACTAAGGACATCGCCAGACAGTTTCGTAATATTGTCTTGCGCTTTGTCGATCGCTTGCAGCCGCTGCTGCAATTCACCAAGACTTTGCGCAGTGCGGCGTGCCGATCCTTGCAGGTTCTCGTTCATTGTCCCACTAACGTGGGTCAAACGTTGTTCCATCAATTGCAACAGATTGGCCTGCGAGGCGGCCGCTGCTTCCGACACATGGTTTAAGCCACCAGCAAGTTGTTGTTGTCCATCCGATAAGGACTGAACCCGTTGCCCCAAAATCCCCATTTGATTGGCTAGCGGTTCTGTCATACGCGCTGAGCGCCCTGCGGCTCGAATAACGATGATAAGAAGTATAAATATCAACAGAAACGCCAAGACGCCTGCAATCGCCGCCAGAACGAACGGATCTTCCAAATCTATCGTCATCAAGTACGTCCAAACAGCCGTTCGATATCGGCAAGTTTCAATTCGACATAAGTCGGACGTCCATGATTGCATTGCCCAGAATGCGGTGTGGCTTCCATTTCACGCAAGAGCGCGTTCATCTCTTCACCGCGCATCCAACGACCAGAACGGATCGAACCGTGACACGCAACGCGACTCAGGATCGCTTCGATCTTTGCTTGTACAGCGATGCTTTCACCTTGGTCCGCAAGTTCATCAAGAATATCTAGCAGCATCGCTTTCGCGTTCACTTCGCCCAAGATCGCAGGCGTTTCACGCACAGCAATTGCACCGCCGCCAAAACGTTCAATGCCAAGACCAAAACGCGCCAAGTCGTCAGCGATTTCCATCAAACGCGCGCAATCCCCGTTTGAGAGTTCAACAATCTCGGGGATCAACAAAGCCTGAGCAGCGACGCCGTTAACGGCCATTTGGGTCTTGAGTTTTTCGTAGACCAGCCGCTCATGTGCAGCGTGCTGATCAACGATCACCATACCGTCTGCGGTCTGTGCGATGATGTAATTCTCGTGCACTTGGCCACGCGCAGCGCCTAACGGAAACTGCTCTGCTGGTGTCTGCTCAACAACTGGTTCCACACGGCTAAAGACTTGGGCTGTCTCTTCAAAGCCCGGTGCTTGTGCCTGATAGCTGGACCGCAAAGCTCCCTGCGATGGGCGTTCCATCTGATAAATGCGTGCCGGTCCTGTCGGTTCGGGCCGCATCGCCCCCAAAGTCGCATCAGACACCGTCGTAGACGCGCGGTGACCCGCCTCTGATAGCGCATGGCGTAACGCCGACACGATCAAACCTCGCGCCAAACCCGGGTCACGGAATCGCACTTCTGATTTTGCGGGATGCACGTTCACATCGACCAACTGCGGATCACAATCAAGGAACAGCGCAGCCGCAGGGTGGCGATCTCGGGAGAGGAAATCAAAATATGCACCGCGCAAAGCCCCATAAAGAAGCTTGTCCCGCACAGGGCGTCCATTCACAAACAAATACTGCGTGACCGCAGAGCCGCGTGAATATGTCGGTAACGCCGCGAACCCCGTTAGGTGCAGCCCCTCGCGCTCCGCTTCGATACGAAGGGAATTGTCAGCAAATTCGCGACCAATAATCCCAGCCAAACGCCCATGCAGCGCATCAAACAGATCGCCGTTTTCTCCATCAGCACGAAACGTCACGCGGCCCTCGCCGCCGCCTGTTACATCGCGCAAAGTGAAACCGACGAAGGGTTCCGCCATCGCGAGACGCTTAACAACATCGGTAATCGCTTGGCTCTCAGCGCGGTCAGTGCGCATAAATTTCAAACGCGCAGGTGTGGCGAAAAATAGATCACGCAGCTCAACGACCGTACCTTTGGACAAAGCCGCAGGCTTGATCGCGCTCATCGCACCGCCGTTTACGGCGATCTCGAAAGCATCATGGCCTGCCGCGCGCGATGTAATTGTGAGACGTCCAACGGCACCTAAAGACGGCAAGGCCTCGCCCCGAAAACCAAATGTATGGATATTCAAAAGATCACTACCGTCAATCTTCGACGTTGCATGACGTGACAGCGCAAGTGGCAAAGCATCTGGAACTATTCCGCACCCGTCATCAACAACACGGATCAGGGTTTTGCCACCATCTGCATAGGCCACTTCAATGCGGGCCGCACCAGCATCGATTGCGTTCTCAACCAGTTCTTTGACAGCAGAGGCAGGTCGTTCGACCACTTCGCCAGCCGCAATACGATTTATCGCAGCATCGTCAAGCTGACGGATAACAGGCTGTGTGTCGCTTATGTTGCGGGCGGTTTCATTCATACCCCAACACTTAGCATCTCTTCGCGATTCTGCCACGGGGGTAAAAACGAAAAAACCCGGGCGCGAACGCCCAGGGTTAAGTCTCTCTTATCGGCTAGGGAGGTTAGCCTTTTGAGAATTCAGGATATGCTTCCATGCCCAGCTCTGTTGTGTCGAGACCGCTGATCTCGGCTTCTTCACTGACACGAATGCCGACTGTTGCTTTCAGGATGAACCAAACCACACCGGACACGACGAAGGTGAACACACCGACAACGAGGATAGAGTAGAGCTGAACACCAATATTAGCGGCATCGTTTGTGAATGTTACGGCGATCGTGCCCCAGATACCTGCAAAGAGGTGAACAGGGATCGCTCCAACAACGTCATCAATCTTCAGCTTGTCGAGGAATGGCACCGCGAAGACCACGATCACACCACCGACTGCACCGATCAGCGTTGCTGTGCCAAGCGACGGCGTCAAAGGCTCTGCTGTGATAGACACGAGACCCGCAAGTGCGCCGTTCAGAACCATCGTAAGGTCAGGCTTCTTGTAAAGTACCTGTGTCAGGATCATCGCTGTGATTGCACCACCAGCCGCAGCTGCGTTCGTGTTGGAGAAGATGCGGGAGATGTCAGCAACGTTTGCAGCGCTATCCATGTAAAGCTGGGAGCCACCGTTGAAACCAAACCAACCGAGCCACAGGATGAACGTACCGAGCGTCGCAAGTGTCAGGTTGGAACCTGGCATTGGGATTGTCCGGCCGTCTTTGTACTTGCCGATACGTGGTCCAAGGATAAGCGCGCCAGCCAAAGCAGCCCAGCCACCAACGGAGTGCACAACTGTGGAACCCGCGAAGTCCTGGAAGCCCATGCCGTCAAGGAAACCACCGCCCCATTTCCAAGACGCTTGGATTGGGTAGATAAGACCAACAAGGATCACTGTGAACACGAGGAACGGCCATAGTTTGATACGCTCAGCAAGCGCACCAGACACGATAGACGCAGTTGCTGCACAGAACATCAACTGGAAGAAGAAGTCAGATCCAACAGACGCGTAAGTAAGGTCAGGCTCTGCACCCTCTAGTCCAACTGGCTCAAGACCGGTTGCAGCAAAAGCACCCAAGATACCCTCAATGGACCAACCATCGCCCGGATACATAAGGTTGTAGCCGATCAAGTAGTAAACAATAGTCGCGAGCGAAAAGAGGCCCATGTTTTTGGTTAGCTGCATTGTCACGTTCTTGCCGCGCACAAGGCCAGCTTCAAGCATTGCAAAACCAGCGGCCATGAAGAAGACCAAGAAGCCTGCTACAAGGAACATAAAGGTCGTAAAAATAAAGCCAATCTCAGCGTTGGTCGGCGTTGTGTCCGCTTCCTGCGCCAGTCCCAAGCTCGGGAGTAGCACCATCAGAGCGGTGGCACTTAAAAGTGTCGTCTTTTTCATATCCGTATCCTTCAACATGCGCGCTTAAATCGCGTCGTTATTTGTTTCACCCGTCCGCACGCGCACCGCCTGTGCAACGTCGAGAACGAAGATTTTGCCGTCACCGATTTTGCCGGTGCGCGCTGTGGTCGTAATGGTCTCAACAACCTGATCTGCCATGTCAGCACCGACCACGATTTCCAGCTTTACTTTAGGCACGAAATTCACCGCGTATTCCGCACCGCGATAAATCTCTGTGTGACCGGACTGGGCACCGAAGCCTTTGATCTCTGTGACCATCATGCCGCGCACGCCAATGTCTGTGAGCGCTTCGCGGACGTCCTCCAGCTTGAACGGTTTGATTGTTGATATGATGAGTTTCACTTGAAAACCTTTCGTAAGAGCGAGGGATCGAATCCTCTGATTGCTAATGCAGAAAAACGTTCTCAGCGTTGGGTTGGAAGAAAACGGCCCATATTTAGACACAAAACTGGAATTAATAGCTTAATTTTTAATCTTAACAGAATTTTTGATTAATTTATAATCATAATGAATTCGAAATTCACTACTCAACATCTCAGTCGTAACGGGATATGCTGATAAAAATAAGATCCGAGCAGGTTCGTTAAATGGTTCAGAAGAAACGCGGTAACTCAAAACTTGTCGCTGAAAAGCGCTATGGCACCACTAAAACCGCTGCCAAACCGCGCGCAAAAACCCG
>JAHEGL010000308.1 GCA_024645145.1 Planktotalea sp. | reverse complement strand
CCAATCTTCCCATCCACGCCACGGGTATTAAATCCAGCAGCACTCAAAAGCCGTTGCATTTGCTGGCGTTCTTTGAAGGTCAAAGCGCGGTCCTCACGCCTGTTGGCACGGGTGGTCCGGGCAAGCCCGAGGTGGCGCAAACCTATCTCAACATTTCATATAACTTCATGACGCCTGTGGATGAGAACAACACGCAATACGTTTGGTTCCAACACCGCAATACGGACCCTGATGATGCTGAAATTTCAAAGGTCATGAACGCTGGCGCGCTTATGGCGTTTCATGAGGACAAAGCGATCTTAGAGAAGGTGCATAAGGGCATGGCGGCGATGCACAAGCCTAATATTGATCTGGGTTTGGATCTGGGGGCAAAGACGTTTCGCCAAGCACTACAGCGGCTTATTGATGCGGAATGAGGTTGGCGTGGTTTAATGGGGTTAAGAAGAGGCCTAGAGGGCCTTAACCGTACCGCTTAAAGCCCCAAAATAACCCGTGCCTCAGCAGGCGTCGCAACGGGACGTTCGTATTTCTCGCATAGCGCAACCGAACGCTCAACCAAAGCCGCGTTCGAGGGGGCGAGGGTGTTTTTATCGAGGCGGATGTTGTCCTCTAGTCCTGTGCGGGCGTGGCCACCTGTAGAGATGGCCCACTCATTAACGACAATCTGCTGAGGGCCGACACCAGCGGCGCACCATGGCGCATCAGCGCCGAACAGACGCTCAACTGTAGCGCGGTAAAAATCGAACACGGCGCGATCTGCGGGCATGGCGTTTTTCACACCCATTACGAATTGCACATAAGGCGTGCCCAAAAGTTGCCCGCGTTTGTGCATCAAAGCGGCGTGGAAGATATGAGAAAGATCGAAGGCTTCGATCTCTGGTTTCACATTGTATTTGATCATCTCAGACGCGAGCCAATCGATCAGATCGGGGCTGTTTTCGTAAACGCGTGTCGGGAAGTTGTTGGAACCAACGGTGAGCGATGCCATCTCTGGACGTAGGGGCAACATACCGCCGCGTTCCCGCCCTGCACCAGAGCGACCGCCCGTCGAGAGTTGCACAATCATATCAGGGCAATGTGTCTTGATCCCCTCTTGCAGCGCGGCGTAGCGATCTGGGTCGGCGGTTGGCTTGCCGTCATCATCGCGTACATGGCAATGGGCGATGCTAGCGCCCGCCTCAAAGGCGGCATGTGTGCTTTCGATTTGTTCAGGCAGCGTAACAGGCACAGCGGGATTGTCTGCTTGCGTGGGCACAGAACCGGTGATCGCGACGCAGATGATGCAAGGTTTAGACATGGATTAGACCTATCTGAAGGAGGCGGCCGTTTCAGGAAGCCAGAGCGCAATGCCGGGCACAAGAAACACCAGAATGATCAGGACGAATTGTGCAATCACAAAGGGGATCACGCCGATGTAAATCGAGGAGAGTTTGACGTCAGGCACCATGCCTTTGATGACGAAAACATTCATGCCAATCGGTGGTGTGATCAGGCCCAGTTCTACCACCATCACAACGATGATACCGAACCACACAGGGTCAAACCCAAGGTCTGTGATGATCGGGAAGAAGATTGGCACCGTCAAAAGGATCATCGCAAGCGCATCAAGGAAGCAGCCCATCACAAGATACATCAACAAGATGATCGCCATGATCGCCATAGGATGCATATCAAGGCCAGAAACAAAGCCCGACAGCGCCGCGGCGATACCAGAGAAGACCATCAGATTGTTCAGCGTCAACGCACCGATCAGAATGGTGAAGATCATTGCGGTGGTTGTCACCGTCTCCATCAACGCTTCGCGCGTGTTGGCCAAGGTCATGCGGCCCCTAAGGGCGGAGATAACAAAGGCACCGACAGCGCCGATCCCTGCGGCTTCAGTCGGAGTGAACACGCCGAAATAGATGCCACCTATGACGATAGCGAAAAGCAGGATAATCGCCCACGTGCGGCCAAGTGCTTCGAACTTTTCTTTTGTCGTGGCTTTTTCACCAGCAGGGCCGATGTCAGGGTAAATGCGCGTCACAATGACGATGACCAGCATGAAGCCGAGGATGGTCAGAACACCAGGTAGAAAGCCCGCGATGAAGAGATCTCCGATCGAGGTTTCTGTAAGAACACCGTAAAGCACCAGCACAACAGAGGGCGGAATAAGAATGCCAATGATGCCGCCAGCCGCAACAGACCCTGTGGCAAGGCTTTCGCCATATTTGTAGCGTTTCATTTCAGGCAGTGCGACTTTTGACATTGTGGCAGCCGTTGCGACGGAAGAGCCACAGATCGCCGCAAATGTACCACAGGCGCCAACAGTCGCAAGCGCAAGACCGCCGCGAAACGCGCCCATCCAAGCGTTGAACGCACCATAGAGTTCTTTGCTGAGGCCAGAGCGCGATGCAACCGCGCCCATCAAGACAAACAGTGGCACGATCGAAAGATCGTAGGTCACGGTCGTTTCGTAAACTGTCGTACCAAAGAGCGAAAGAGACGGGCCAAAGCCGATAATCAT
>JAHEGL010000304.1 GCA_024645145.1 Planktotalea sp. | reverse complement strand
ATCTGTTTCCGTTTTAGGCGTTTGTTCACTATCGTTAGGTAACAACTTACTTCTATAACAATGCGATGACCCTTGAAAAATATCGCTGTCGGCGATATCATGCACAACGTGTAAGACAAATATAATTCTAAGGAGGTCGAATGTCTGAACGTACTTACAATAGATTGACGACTGCTGCTTATTTGGCTGTAGCCTTAGGCACTATTTTCGCGTTTGTCGGAATGGCTATCGCCTGACTATTTTGGTTTTTGCTGTGAAAATGTCAGGAAAGCGGCACCTACGATCATTCCAATGTGAACTGTTCCAAGCAAAGCCTGCGCTGCTGCGAGCATTCTAGCGTCTGGGCTTGGTCTGAAATCTCCGTATCCAAGGGTCGAAAATGTGACGATCGAAAAATACAGATACTCGCGTGTACTTTGGTCGATGTCTGTATCGAACGTCGGAATGATGCCTGCTGAGCGATAAAAAACGGCAAATGCAATAACGCTGAAAAAGATTGATATAGCGATGTCGCGCAACAAACGCCCCGGCGCTATGTAAAATCGCTCTGATTGAAGCCGGATAACTGCTAGCGACGTCGTGAAGAAGAAAACGAAACCGAAAAGCGCAAGAGTTCCAACGAGAAGGGGCTTAGGATTCAAGCCAACGAACGTAAACCAAGAAAAGAATAGTTCTGAAAGCAGTAGGATTCCAAGCAATTACATAAACGAACTGAACAGGTTTCTAGCGCGGCTTCCTGAAGTCTAACCTGGGACATGTTTAATTAGTAGGGCTCGCATGACTAAACCCTAAAACTCCACCCCAATCTGCGCTTTTACCCCAGACCTAAACGGATGCTTGACCAGCTCCATCTCTGTCACCAGATCAGCGATTTCGATCAGATCATCTTTCGCATTGCGCCCCGTCATCACCACATGGGTCATCGCCGGTTTCTCTTCCCCCAAGAACTCAACCACCTCGTTCACATCGATATAATCATAGCGCAGCGCGATGTTGATCTCGTCCAGTAGCACCATTTTGTTGCTCTCGTCGCGGATCAGCTCTTTCGCCTTTTCCCAAGCGGCCTGCGCCATTTCGGTGTCGCGGTCGCGGTCTTGGGTTTCCCACGTGAAGCCTTCGCCCATCGTGTGGAATGAACAAATATCAGAGAATTTGCCAAGGATCAGATCACGCTCACCCGTGCTCATCCCGCCCTTGATAAACTGCACGACAGCGCATTGCATGTCATGGGCGATGTGGCGGAAAATCATCCCGAAGGCAGCAGAGCTTTTGCCTTTACCTTTGCCCGTATGAATGACGATCAGGCCCTTTTCATCGGTCTTCGTGGCCATGATCTTATCGCGTGCGGCCTTTTTCTTGGCCATTTTCATCGCGTGACGTTCGCTATCAGCACTCATCGGAAAGCTCCTTTTAATTTCGTTTAGCTTAGAGCAAGCGCAAGTCCAGCGCGACAGGATAATGATCCGAGGGCCAAACACCGTCAAAGCTTTTGCGCAAAACCACGGGGGCGCTTACGGGCGCTGGGCCATTTGCGATGCCGATGTGATCAATCGCGCCGAACAAGTTCGCACCGCGATTAAGGTGATAGGTCGAGCCTGCGATAGGTGCGAAGGTAATTCCCGCACTTTTTAGGATTTGCAAGGTTTTGGCCCCTTTGCGCGCGTTGAGATCGCCAAGCATCACCACAGGCGTGCCCGCTTTGATCCAAGGCGCGATGCGGTCGGCGACGAGCGCGGCAGACAGTTGGCGGTTGGACGCGCTTTTGAATTCGAAATGCAAATTGATTGCGAAGAACTGGGAACCGCTTTGGCGATCTTCCATCAGGGCCCAAGACGCGAACGCAGGGTATGAGCCGTTGAAGGTCCGTGAATATATGACGTCAGGTGTGTCAGAAAAGAAGAACCAGCCTTGGTCCACCATGTTCAATCTTTCCTTGCGGTAAAAGATCGGTTGGGTCGGCGGAAACACATCGGCAGGCCAGTGAGCAGCCAAGGCGTAATCTGGGTTCTGCGTCGTCAGCCAGTCGCGCGCGAGATTGATGTTGGGGTCGCTGCCAAAGTCAAAACTTTCCATTTCTTGGAAGGCAAACAGATCGGCGTCGATGGTTTTAAACGCTGTATCCATCGCAGCTTTGCGCCGTTCCCAATCGCTGACGGACCAAGCACCAACCGCTTTTCCCAGCCAGATGTAGTGGACATTTTGCGTTGCAACGCGCAGCGCACCTTGTGGTTTGGGCGCAAGTTCTGATTGGCTCGAATTGCGCAATTGTTGCGCGCAAGCGACCAGCGCCGTCAGTGCAAACAGGGCTACAATAATCTTGGTCAAAGAAGCGAGCATAGGGGTCTCTTTTGATTTGCGCATGTTTGCGTCGAGTGTGTTTGGTCGACCTTAGTCAAAAGAGGGCCCGGACTGGGTTAAAATTTGTGTGATACGCGCGCGGGCCGAGTTGGACTTGGGGGTCCAAAGTCCGCGATCAATGGCTTCTTGAAAGCGCTGGGCCATTTCGTGCAAG
>JAHEGL010000301.1 GCA_024645145.1 Planktotalea sp. | reverse complement strand
CAAACAGCTCGCTGCATTCTAAATACATGGCCCGAAGAAATGTACACAGATGACAGCTATCAGCCGCCCGTAAAGAACTTTCTCTTCGTGATGAAGCCCGAAGCGATTTCGCAGATTCTTGTCACACAGTCTGATAAGTTCGAGCAAAGCCATCTTTCGCGACGCATTATTGGGCCTGTTTGGCGCTCAGGTATTGCGACAAGCACAGGTGCGTAATGGCGTTGGCAAAGACGGGCAGCAGCGCCTGTGTTTACGCCCAAATCGGTCAAAGCTATCATTCCTGCGGCCAACAAAGCGGGCCGCGCGCTTTGACAGACATGGCGCGCAAAAGCGGGCACGCGCTGCGAAATCACCCATGATCTTGGTAATGCAGCCCAAGACGTTGTCTTGGAGGGCTTGCTTGGCGGTCTGAGCACACAGCAAAGCGCAAAGGTTTTGCAAGACTGTGGGGCCGAGCTGACCAAAAGGACTGGTCGCATTAATTATGCTGATTTGCTTTTCCTACCGGCTTGGACGCGTCGTTTTCTAGGACCAATTCTTGATAAGCCAGCCGCTGCGATGCACGCCGAAATCGCTGCGCGCCTAGAGGCGATTAAGGACGACAACAGCGGGCCTCTTTTGCATCTGCTTGCTCAGTCGAAAGATCCCGAAACAGGCAAAGTCATGTCGAAAGAACAACTGCGCGACAATATCGCTGGCTCTATCGGAGCCAGTCGCGAAACAACTGCGCTTGGCGTTGCTTGGGCGCTCTATTTGCTGCTCTGGATCCTGACACTCAACAGCAAGTGCGCGCAGAAATTGACGCAGTCGTGCCTTCTGGCGATGTGAGCGCGGAGGATATCGACAAGCAGCGCCTTACACGCGCTGTGTTTTATGAAGCGATGCGGCTTTATCCGCCTGCGCCACAAATGGTGTGCGATTGCGTGGCTGACGCAAATGTAGCGGGCATAGAGGTTAAGAAAGGCATGACCATTACCATTCCGATCTATGCACTGCATCGCAATCCCAATTTCTGGGATCAGCCCAATGCGTTCATACCAAAGCGTTTCTTGGATCCTGAAATATTCGCCAAACAGAACCGTTTTCGCTATTTGCCTTTCGGTGGTGGCGCACGCGTTTGTTTGAGGCAAGCATTCGTGATGGTTGAAGTCGTGACCATGCTCGCGCAGATCGTTCGCACGTTTACCATCAAAGACGCGACAGAGGGTGAAATTGAGTTTGAAACAGGGGCCGCTTTGCGCGCAAAGGGTGGGATCTTTTTGAAATTTTCGCAGCGCTAGCGTGCAAAGTTTGGCCCGTTGCCCGACCCTGCTCTGCCGTGCTAGAAAGCACACAACAAGAGGCAGAGCAGACCCGCCCAAGATGACAGCGATAACCAAATATGATCGATTGGAGGCCACAGGCCTCTGGCGTGCCTCGCCTGACAAACAGCGCGTTGATGTCGTTGTGTGCATAGGAGATGCGACATTGCAAATCAAAGACATGCGCGATCAGGCGCTCACCCATTGGTCCCTTGCCGCAATAGAACGCGCGAACCCCGGCAAGCGCCCTGCCCTGTTCCATCCAGAGGGCGACACGACAGAAACTCTCGAAATCGCAGCGGATGAAGACGAAATGATCCGTGCCATTGAAAAGCTGCGCAAAGCGGTTGAACGCGCACGCCCGCGCAAAGGGCGTCTTCGTGGGTTTCTCACAGTTGCCTTGCTCGCGGCGGGTACCGCTGCGGCTGCGTTTTTGCTCCCGGGTGCGATTGTGGATCAAGCCTTGAAGGTTGTACCGCCGGTGAAACGCGCTGAAATTGGCAATAGCCTTTTGACGCATATGCAACGCTCGACCGGCATTCCTTGTAGCAGCGCGACGGCCACACAAGCCTTGGTCGACCTGACGCAGCGCATGACAATGGACGAAGGGCCCACTTATCTCGCCGTGATGCGCGCGGGTGTGAAGGATGCAATTCATATTCCCGGCGGCGTCATCTTGTTGAGCCGCACCATGGTCGAAGACTACGAAAGCCCCGATGTGCTTGCTGGTTACATTATTGCAGAACAAACGCGACGCGCAGAGCGTGACCCGCTGCGTCATGTGCTCGAAAGTGCTGGAACATTGGCGACATTGCGTTTGCTCACCACGAGCCGCCTTCCCGAAGGCACGCTTGAGGCGCATGCGAAACAACTGCTCACAGAGGCACCCACTCCCGTCGCCATTACCCCGATGCTTGCGCGGTTTGAGGCGCAGGGCATTCCATCAAGTCCATATGGCTACGCGCTAGATGTGACGGGGGAGCAAACACTAGAGCTGATCGAAGGTGACCCCCTTGCTGGTGTTGCAACAACGCCTGTCCTGCCAGATGCGTCATGGGTGCGCCTTCAGACGATTTGTGAAGGGTAGCGCAGGTGACGATCAAAAGGATTGTGCCAAACATTTCGGCCAGCGCTTCAGGACAGACTTTGGCGAACATACGGGTGTTTTATGAAACGCTCTTTGATCTCAAACCGGTGATGGATCTGGGTTG
>JAHEGL010000289.1 GCA_024645145.1 Planktotalea sp. | reverse complement strand
GTGCACCGCTTGCATGTTCCCAATTCAAATTTCAGAGCACAGCGCTCGCGGTTGTCGACACCCGTGAATGTCTTGCGTACCACCGTAGGAGCCAACCTCGATGACCATCACACACCTTGTAACCCATTCGGGTGGTTTTCATGCGGATGAGCTGCTGTCCTCGGTCATTCTAACACGTTTGTTCCCAAACGCAGAACTGAAGCGTACGCGTGACAAAGCATGGATCACACCCGATGCGCAGCGCATCATTTACGATGTAGGTGGTGATTTCGATGCGGAGGCGCAGATATTTGATCACCACCAGCGCCCCAATCCGCTGCGCGACGATGGCCAACCCTACAGCTCCTTTGGTTTGATTTGGGCGCAGTATGGGCGGGCTTATCTCAGCGCCATGGATGTGCCAGAGAAAGATATCGCCGCCATTCATGCGTCTTTTGATCGTGGTTTTGTGTTGCCTGTTGATTTGGTCGACAACGGCACAGTCAACACATCTGAAGCTGGTCCACTATTTGCGAGTATGACGCTACCTGTCTTGCTGGAAACCCTGAAAACTGTGTTCGATGATCGCGAAGAGGGGGCGGATGATCGCGCGTTCTTGGCCGCACTGCCTGTGGCGCGCGCCTTTGTGGAAGCACAGATCAAGCGCAAAGCCGCCAAATTTCGCGCCGAAGATATGGTTTTGGCCGCGATCACGGCAGCGGGCGAGGGCCTCGTGCTAGAGCTCCCGATGGGCATGCCCTTCCGCGCAGGCGTGGAAAAGGCAGGTGCGGATCATCTGTTGTTCGTCATCCATCCAAGGGGTACTGATTGGTCCCTGACCACGATCCGTTTGGGCGATGATACCTTTGATAATCGTGCAGACTTGCCAGCGGCTTGGGCAGGCTTAACCGATGATGCGCTTGAAAAAGCGAGCGGTGTGGCGGGCGCAAAGTTTTGTCACAATGGCCGCTTCATCGCGGTCGCCTCAAGCTACGAAGCAATTTGCAAAATGGCCGAGATCGCAGTCCAAGACGCGTTGGCGCGCTAGACCGTAAGACATAACGCGCTGAGTGGATAGGCGCTTGCGGATCGTGCGCTGCAAGCTTGGGCTAAAATCTTACCGATACTTCAAACCCTTAAACGACGAAAGGCCTCCCGTAGGAGGCCTTGGCATATCAGCTGGGTGGGCTGATCCAAATTGGAGCGGGCGAGGCGATTCGAACGCCCGACCCTAACCTTGGCAAGGTTATGCTCTACCCCTGAGCTACGCCCGCACCGTCTGGTAGGCCGTACTTAGGCTTGTGACCGGATGCCCGCAAGAGGAAAAATCACTCTATCTGAACTTTTTTCCAGAAAGATGACAATTGCCCTAAAACACACTGTGTAGCAAAGCCCAAGCGCGCTGAACAAGATCATTGTAAGCGTTAAAATCATGCCTAGAACGCGCCCATTCATGACAGGTGGTGAGGCAGAAAACCCCCAAGCATGTAACAGGCGACCGCTCAACAACATCAACCCCAGAAGATGCACCGCGATATTTGGTGCGTCGAACAGTTCAACCAGCGCCAATAGGAACAATCCGAAGGGCGCATATTCGGCAAAGTTCCCTTGCGCGCGCATACGTTTGAGCAAATTGTGTCTCCATTGTCGCCCATGGAAATCTTATTGCCACGCCGATACACGATGACACGCGCACTCAAAGCTAAAAAGGCAAAGCAAGAAAGCCGGCGTAAAGCGATGTTATCTCAAGCATAATGCCCCCAAACGAAAATCGCCCCATCAGATATGACAGGGTGATCTTCATTTTTCTAGATAAACTTCGGAGTTTGAGGCAGAGCCTCAATCTGGCGCGCTAGCGCTCATCAAGCGCATGCTCCACAAAGTCACTCAAACTCGATCAATAGATCCTTTGCGTCAATCTGAGCACCTGCACTCACATGAACCGCTTTGATAACGGCGCTGCGTTCCGCGTGAATACCTGTTTCCATCTTCATCGCTTCGATTGTCAGCAACAGATCGCCTTGGGCTACCTTTTGTCCAACACTTGCTGCGACAGACGCAACGACACCTGGCATAGGCGCTCCGATGTGATCTTCATTGGTGCTATCTGCCTTGGGGCGCGCAGCTGTTGCAGCTTTGACAGAGCGATTTGGCACACGAATAACCCGCGGCTGACCGTTGAGTTCAAAGAAGACTTTCACATCTCCATCATCAAGGGTTTCACCGACCGCTTGCAGGCGAATCTCAAGGGTCTTTCCGGGGTCGATCTCCGCTGAAATTTCTTCGCGCGATTCCATTCCGTAAAAGAATGTGCGCGTCGGCAAGGTGCGCACAGGGCCATACATCCTGTGCCGACCCATGTAATCCAAGAACACTTTGGGATACATCAGATAGCCATTGAGATCCTCATCATCGACCTCTTTGCCATCCAGCAATTCACTCAGCTTTGCGCGCTCTTGCTCTAGATCGACAGGCGGCAAAGACTTGCCGGGGCGCTCTAAATTCGGCTCATCGCCTTTCAAAACCTTCGCAACGATCCCGG
>JAHEGL010000285.1 GCA_024645145.1 Planktotalea sp. | reverse complement strand
TACGCTTGCGGGCGTTATTCGGGCGCATTCTGGCGCATGGTGACGCGTTTGCCATCATCGCTAAGATGAACCGGAATAACGCCCGCAAGCGTCTCAAGTGTCAGATCGCCTGTACCAACCGTTCCAGCCGCATGGGCGGCCACGACGGATGCAACAGTCGGATGGCCCGCAAACGGAATTTCGCGGCTCGCCAAAAAATAGCGCACGCGCACATCCGCAACGTCAGAAGGTCCTAAAAATGTGCATTCCACCAAGGACGTCTCGCGCACAAAGGCCAAGCACGTCTCATCATCCAGATGCGCTGCATGGTGAACCACTGCGCATCCGTTGCCGCCAAAAGGGCGATCCGTGAACGCATCGACCCAATGGACAGCAAAGTCAGGCATATTTAGTGAACCGCATGCGGTGCGTAGTCATTCTGACGAGCAAGCACGAACGCAAGGTCGCGATCCGCAACAATCGCCAAACGCGCACCATCTTCTGAATGCACCGCATAAAGTTGCTCCGTGCCTTCCGCTTGTTTCTGCATCTCAACCGGCAAATCCGTCACATCAACCGAGCGCACATAAACGATCCGCTCATCGCCCCTTTTTGAGAAGTCAAAATTTTCTGTCATGATCTATCCCTTTTTGATGTTTATCGTTTGTACAACTGTATCAGGTCGCGCGCGGGTCAAGTCGACATGAAGCAATCCGTTCTCCATCAACGCCTCACCCACTTCGACCCCATCAGCGAGCACGAAACTGCGCTGAAACTGCCGTGCAGCAATGCCACGATGAAGGAACATACGTTCTTCGCTGTCGTCTGATTGCCTGCCTCGGATCACCAACTGTCGGTCCTCAACGGTAATCGACAGGTCATCCTCGCCAAAGCCAGCCACAGCAAGCGTGATGCGATAAGACGTGTCGCAGGTTTGTTCGATATTATAGGGAGGGTACCCTTCATTGCCGGATTTCGCGGTGCGTTCCACCAAACGTTCCAGCTGCTCAAACCCAAGCATATGTGGGTAAGACCCAAGTGTCATTTTTGTCATCGGCTCGTCCTTACATCTAAGCGACAGTCCATCAATGCGGCCCCGTTATGGCAACCGCGTCTGAATAGAATATGGGAAGCTTCAAAGCGCAGTGCAAGGGCTATGCGTCTTCTGTCTTGCACGCTATAATCACAAACCACTTAAATAGTTTTGCACCGGAATCGCTTTAATGAACGCGCCAACAGATATCTCAATGAAAACCAACGAAGTTTTGCGTGTTGAGCTTGAAGTTCTGCGCCGCGAACATCGGGATCTCGACGACGCTATCCATGCGCTTGTTGAGAAAGGCACGGCCGATCAATTCACGTTGCAACGTCTCAAACGCTCCAAATTGCGGCTCAAAGACAAAATCGCAATAATCGAAGACCGTTTGACACCCGATATCATCGCTTAAGCGTTTGCAAAAAAGCAGAGTTTGCTTATAGATCGCCGCTTACTGTTTGAGGGCACATTGCATGACACAGATCGAAGTCGGAATCATTATGGGCAGCCAGTCAGATTGGCCCACGATGAAAGAAGCCAAAGAAATGCTTGATGCATTGGGCGTTCCTTATGAGACCAAAATCGTCTCCGCGCACCGCACACCTGATCGTCTTTGGGATTACGGCAAAACCGCGGCGTCGCGCGGTTTGAAAGTAATCATTGCGGGAGCTGGTGGTGCCGCACATTTGCCTGGCATGATGGCGTCCAAAACCCGCGTTCCAGTGATTGGTGTTCCAATTCAAACCAAAGCTTTGTCTGGGGTCGATAGTCTTTACTCCATCGTGCAAATGCCGCGCGGCTTTCCCGTCGCAACCATGGCAATCGGGGCGGCCGGTGCAGCGAATGCTGGTCTGATGGCGGCTGCAATTTTGGCAACCTCTGATCCTGCACTTGCCACGCGCCTTGATGCGTGGCGCGATGCTTTGTCTGCTTCTATCGCTGAGGAACCTGTCGATGACTAATCCCCTTACCCAAGGCGCTGTGATTGGAATTTTAGGCGGCGGTCAGCTTGGTCGCATGCTCTCTGTCGCAGCCGCGCGCCTTGGCTTTCGCACGCATATCTATGAACCCGGTGCAAACCCGCCTGCTGGCCATGTCGCCGAGTATGTAACAACTGCAAGCTATGAAGACGAAGCAGCCCTTCGCGCATTTGGTGAAGCAGTCGACGTTATCACCTATGAGTTTGAGAACGTGCCAACCTCCGCGCTTGATCTACTTGGCGCGCTCGCTCCTATTCATCCGGGTCGCGATGCATTGCGCATTTCGCAAGATAGGATCACGGAAAAGGACTTTCTTTCTGGTTTGGGATTGTTGGTTGCGCCCTATGCGGTTGTTGATGACGCCGAAACAATGCAAGCCGCTATTGAAAAAGTAGGCACGCCCTCGATCTTGAAAACCCGTCGTTTTGGATATGATGGTAAGGGGCAGGCGCGTTTGAAAAGCGCGGATGATGCAGCGCAAGCGCTTTCTGATATGGCTGGCG
>JAHEGL010000277.1 GCA_024645145.1 Planktotalea sp. | reverse complement strand
CCTCTCTGATGTAGTGCAATGGCGATTACGGCGCTGTGTAAGCAGGCGTAACGCGGTGAGTTTGGGGCGGCCACTACGTGTGGCTGTAAACGTGGGTTAAGGCGTTACGTGGGCTTTTTAGTGTAATATATGCGGATGTTGGAATTTGTGGGGCTTGTAGGTTTTGGTTGTGAACTGACGCGAGACACATAGTTTACGTGATGAAAGGCGGCGCTCCCTCGTTTGCTAGACAAAAATGATAGGTCCTAAACTAAGCTGGCATTTGTGCATATTGCAGCGAACGGCAAGTTTGAGCCCAGACTGTGAATCCGATTTTTCCGCTGCGCGCGCTCGCAGCATCGAAATTTCTGCATATTCGAAATCTTTCGCGCCGTGCCACTGACCGAAAACCGGCCATTCAAGCAAACTGCGGCTAAGATTTCACACGCAAAGAACAACTTGCGGACCTAGCAGGTATTTCGCTTAACCACGCATAATGCCATATGTCGGATCATAGGGGCCAGCGTCGATCACGGTTGCGGGCACGGGTACACCGATCACATCGACAGTCATTTTGGTGCCTATCGCGGCGTGTTCAGGGTAAACAAAACCGTAGGCTAGGTTCATTCCCAACCGGTGCCCCCAATCGCCCGATGTTATGGTGCCTATCACGCGGCCGTCCAGCTTCATCGAAGCGCCGCCATGGGCCGGGGCGTGAGTACAATCGACATGCAACGATACCAACTTTTTGGCGGGGCCTGCTGCGACACGTTTTTCTAGCGCGGCCTTGCCAATAAAGGCGGGTTTGTCCATTTTGACAAACCGATCAAGGTTGGTTTCGAACGGGTCAAACTCAGTAAGCAAGTCCGCCTTCCAATGCAAGAAACCCTTCTCTAGACGCATTGAATCAACAGCGCGCGCGCCGAATATCTTAAGACCACGCGCGTCACCTACTGTGCGCAATGCAGTATATGCTGCGTAAAGTGCATTGTTGGGCACATGGATTTCATACGCCAATTCACCTGAAAAGCTGACGCCAAGGACGGTTGCAGGCGCAAAGCCGATGAAACATTCTCGCGCGGATAGCCATGGAAATGCGTCGCGTGACCAATCGGCCCGCGAACAAGCGGACAAAACTTCGCGTGCTTTGGGGCCAGCCAACACCAGAATGGTTTGATCATTTGTTAGGCTTTTGATCTGCACGTCCTGTGTCGGATCAAGATGCGCGCGCAACCAATCCATATCGTGATACTCTGCCGCTGCGGCAGACCCGAACCAGATGCGATCCGGTCCTCGGTCAGATGCGGGGATATTGGCGATTGTTGCCTCGCCCTTGACCATGCCGTGATGGTCCAACAGGTAGCCAAGCCCGACGCGCCCCGCCTTTTTGGTGACGGTGCCGCAGAACATGCGGTCCAAAAACGCATGACGATCTGCGCCCGTAATTTCAAATCGGGTAAAGCCGTTCACCTCGCACAGGCCGACGTTTTCCTGCACGTTTTTGACTTCGCCAGCGATGACGTCGAATGCTTCGTCGAAGTGAAAGCCAAGGGGGGGGTGAAAGTCGGGGGATGGCTTGATGTAATCAACCCGTTCCCAGCCATTCACGACAGTAAACTCTGCGCCTTCGGCTGCCAAGACGGGTGTTAAAGGTGTGGTCTTTGCGCCGCGACCTGCGGGGCGGTGTTCATGGGGAAAGTGGAACCGGAATTCGTTTTGGTAGTCCTCGATCGCTTTGAGCGCGGTCAGTTCGACATTGGTGTGGCCGGTAAAGCGGCGTGGATCGATGCACCACGTGTCATACTGCGCCTCGCCCTGCACAATCTGTTGGGCCAACAGCCATCCGTGACCGCCGCCTTCGCCCAATCCGGCGCGCAGGCCGATGATACAATAGGCGTTACGCTTGCCCGGGATGGGGCCGACCAAAGGCGCGCCGTCGATGGTATAGGTGATTGGGCCGTTGACGATGTTCTTGATGCCGACCTCGGACAAGACAGGCATGCGTTCAAAAGCACCCTCTAGTACGTCCATGACACGGTCCAGATCGTCTGGGCACAGGGCGTTGACAAAATTGGGGTCAATGCCGTCCATGCCCCACGTTTTACAGTCTTGTTCGTAAAAACCGATCAGCAGGCCGTCTTTTTCCTGACGGCTGTAGTAATCGCTGATCGGGCAGCGCAACAGCGGCATCCGGTGGCCTGCCTCGGCGATGGCGGGAATGTCCTCGGTCACGAAGTACTGGTGTTCCATCGACGCGACGGGGTGGTGGACCCCCATCATCGCGCCGACTTCGTTGACGCGGTAGCCACCCGCGTTCACAACGATATCGCAATCGATGTCACCATGAGACGTATGCACGGTCCAGGTGTCATCGCTGTGTTGAGTCAGATCGGTGACAGGTGTGTTGCGATATACCTCGGCGCCCGCTTTGCGTGCGCGGCGGGCAAGCGCCTGACACAAAGACGCAGGATCAATGTCGCCGTCGTTGCCATCCCAGAGACCGCCCAACAGGTTGTCGGTGGAAATCAGCGGGTGACGGCGTGCGCATTC
>JAHEGL010000266.1 GCA_024645145.1 Planktotalea sp. | reverse complement strand
CGCTCAAAGCATTATCACGCACCATCATCATTTGCGGCAGGCGACGTGCTTTGACGTCGTCGTCTTCAGCCAGTGGGTTGGTATCCATCAAAGCAATCCGCTCAACGCGCTCCGGCTCTTGGCGCATGACCTCCATCGCAACGATGCCGCCCATAGATAAGCCCGCGAGGGCGAAACTCTTGGGGGCGTTGGCCAACACACCCGCTGCCAGATCTTCGATTGATGCCCGTCCCGAAATTGGTGCACACACCAATGTACGCTGACCAGAGAACTCGGCTATCTGCGGTCCAAACAGCCGCGCATCGCACATCATTCCAGGGATCAGGACAAGCGGTGTCATTTGACCAGCGCTGCCCCTTCCGACAAGGCAGACAGTTTGGCATATGCTATGTCGGGATCAACCGCGCCAAAGCCTGCAAATGTACCAAAGCCACAGTCGGACCCCGCTACAACTCGATCGGCCCCGACAATATCAACAAACCTGCTGATCCGCTGCGCAACAAGGTCTGGGTGCTCAACGAAATTGGTGGTCGTATCCACAACACCAGGCACAAGGATCTTGTTTTCGGGTATATCGGCTTTGCGATCCCGGAACACAGCCCATTCGTGGCCATGGCGGGGATTTGACGTCTCGAACAATACCGAGGCGGCCTTAGTCGACATCAAGGTATCAAACATCTTGGCCATAGGGATATCGCAGCAATGCGGGCCTTCATAGTTACCCCAACAAATATGAACACGGACCTTTTCGGCAGGCACATCAGAGAGCGCATGGTTGAGCGCTTCAACATGCATATTTGCCACTTTGATAAATTCGTCATCGCTGAGATCGGTAAAAAGCATATGGCGCGACAGGGCCAGATCAGGACAGTCAAGCTGTAGATCCAAACCGGCAGCAACAATTGTTTCGTATTCTTCCTTCATCGCATCAGCCAACGCGGCGAGGTACGCTGCTCGCGATTTGTAGTAGTCGTTTTGCAAGAACAGCGAGATCACTCCGGGGCTTGCTGCGTTCATAAATCCGCGCTCGACGCCGTGTTTGGCCATGGCCGACTTGAGGTTGATGATATCCTTCTCAAGCTCGCCCTGTCCTTTGGACTTCACTTCACCGACGCACATGGGTCGTGCGTATTGCGGCGTGCCACCGTCATTCGCAAGGCGTTGCAAAAAGCCGGGGAACATCTTGAGATCCGCAGGCGCGTTGCGCGGACTATCGCCGCCAAATCCGGTGTAGCGATCCTTTACGTAGGTCGCGTATGAAATTTTGGAAGTCTCGCCATCAGAGACGATATCAATGCCTGCCTCCACCTGTTTGCGCACGGTTTCGGAAACAGCGGCAGTCATACAGGTGTCAAATTCTGCCTGATCAAAGGGCTGTTCATTTTCGCGGGCAAATATGAAATCCACCACGTCTTGCGCGCGCGGTAAGGAGCCTACATGGGTTGTTTTAACTCGGTTCATTTGGGCCCCTCCCAGAGCTTAGTTACTAGTCTTGGTCAATCCAGCTGGATCATTTGTGGTACGGACTCGGTAAAGGCTTGCCTCACCGGTCATTGAAGTAGAGATCGCGTGAACCTCGCCAGGATTTATTAGACACGTATCGCCCGGGTTGAGGACCGTTTCACTATCCTGAAAACGTAGTCTCCAGTGCCCGCGCATTGGCATCAGAACCGTCGGTTTGTTATGACTATGCATCTCGTCAGAAATCGAGTTGCGGGACAAGAAATCAACTTCAAAACCGGGCTTGTCCTTTAGCAATCCATTCCCGCCAATAACCTGAACGGGTTGGGCATCGGACAGCGCCATCATGTCCCAATACCGGGCAACGTGATTTGGCAGAACATCTGCTGTTGTCGGTTCTGCGCGTTTGGCAAGTTCCTCTTCCGACATCACCTGCATTGGGTGGACATTATGGGGCAAGATGTCACCCTTTTTTCTGTCATAGAGCACGCCGTTTTCACCCAAGATCAACCCATGATCCGCAGCGTCTTCAATCACTTGTGGCGCCCAATGAACACCGCCACCAGCGTCGTTGCCACCAAGAACAGCCATAATCATACCGTAGTCCGTGCCGATGTTTTCGAAGCCGCGAAAAATACCAGTGGGAATATTGAAGATATCGCCTTCTTCGAGCGTCACTTCGCCCGCAGTTCCCCAACGACCCCAGAAGAAACGCCATTTACCACTTAGAACAAAGAACACTTCGGCTGTGTTATGGTCGTGCAGCGAATTACGCACGCGTGGCGGCTGACCAGCTGCGCCAATGTTAAACCCGATCTGCTCAGTGATATGCACGTGTTGATCTGGGCTTTCGGAAACGCCACCACCAATGATGGTAAAGTTCTCTTTTTGATCCGATCCCGGGGTGTGGGCGTCGATGAATGCGGTTTTGCAGGGTTTCAATTCGCCGTAGCGAACAATGCGTTTTTCCATCTCTTCTGGGGTCATCCTATGTTCCTTTTTGCTAGATCCAAAACGCGGCCTAACGGCCCGCCATCAAAATTTGTTTCCAGATCGCGATTTCGTCATAAAGCGC
>JAHEGL010000120.1 GCA_024645145.1 Planktotalea sp. | reverse complement strand
AAGCCCGCGCGGGCGAGACACGTTTCATGCGCCCTTGGGCCGGTATGGGCGGGCAGACTGTGGATGCTGATTTGGCAAGCTCGCTTGGTCTGGAGCGACCGGGCGGCATGGCGATTACGCAGGTGCAAGACGGCAGTCCCTTTGCGAATGTCGGTCTTGGTGTGGGTGATGTGATTATTGCGGCCAACGGACGCGCGGTGAATTCGCCATCCGAAATGCTGTATTATATGACGGTCGCGGGGATCGGAGCGGAGATTACGGTGACAGCCGTGCGCGATGGTGTGCAAGAAGACTACACCGTTGCGATGATTGGCCCGCCGGAATTGCCACCGCGTGAAGAACAGACACTAGGCGCGCGTGATGTTTTGGAGGGGCTCACGATTGCCAACGTAAACCCCGCCGTTTTGGCGCAATATCAGCTACCGATTTTGCCCAGCGGCGTTGTGGTCTTGAACACAGGGCCAATCGCGCCGCGTATTGGCTTGCAAAAGGGCGATCTTTTGCGCGAGATCGATGGTCAGGACATAAATGCCCCTGAGGATGCTGCGAGAGCGCTACGAAACGCGCGTCGTTCCGTTTCAATCGTGGTCGAACGCGGCGGTCAGTTAGTTTTGCTACGGTTCCGACTATGAGCGATTTGTTTGATAATGGGGCGGCAGCGGCTGAACCCCTTAAAGGTGCGAGACCGCTGGCGGATCGTTTGCGCCCGAAGGCTCTGAGCGATGTGATCGGACAGACACAAGTGCTAGGAGAGGGCGCGCCGCTTGAGGTGATGCTATCATCCGGCGCTTTGTCATCGATCATATTCTGGGGGCCTCCCGGCGTTGGCAAAACGACGATTGCGCGGCTGCTTGCCCATGAAACGGATCTTCATTTTGTTCAGATCAGTGCTATCTTTACGGGCGTGCCAGATCTGCGCAAAGTGTTCGAGGCTGCAGAAATCAGACGCCAGAATGGTCAAGGCACATTGCTGTTCGTCGATGAAATCCACCGCTTCAACAAAGCACAGCAAGATGGGTTTTTGCCCTACATGGAAGACGGCACGATCCTTTTGGTCGGCGCGACGACTGAAAACCCATCGTTTGAGCTGAATTCAGCAGTTCTTTCGCGCTCTCAGGTGCTTGTGCTGCAACGTTTGGACCTTGCTGATCTGGAACGTATCGCGCAGCGTGCCGAGCAAGATTTGCAAAAGGAATTGGCTTTGGATGGCCCTGCGCGTGAAGCGCTTTTGGAAATGGCCGATGGCGATGGACGTGCATTGCTCAATTTGATCGAGCAAGTGGCCGCATGGAAAACTGATCATAAGTTAACGCCGCCCGAGCTGGCCAAACGGCTGCAAAAACGCGCGGCGCAATACGATAAATCTGGTGATGCTCATTACAATCTAATTTCAGCTTTGCATAAATCGGTGCGCGGCTCTGATCCTGATGCGTCTCTATACTGGTTCGCGCGGATGCTAGAGGGCGGTGAAGACCCGCGGTTCCTCGCGCGTCGTTTGGTGCGTATGGCGGTTGAAGACATTGGCTTGGCGGACCCGCATGCGCAGGCCGTGTGTTTGCAAAGCTGGCAAACTTATGAGCGGCTTGGCTCACCGGAGGGGGAGTTAGCCCTGTCGCAGGCTGTGATCTACTTAGCGTTGGCCCCTAAATCTAATGCAAATTACGTGGCCTACAAAGCCGCGCGCCGCGCCGCGAAGGCAACAGGGTCAAAACTGCCACCAAAGCATATTTTGAACGCGCCGACGGATCTGATGAAGGATCAAGGATATGGTGCAGATTATGCCTATGATCATGATGCTGAAGACGGGTTTTCGGGGCAAAATTATTTTCCTGAGGGGATGGAGCGGCCTGCGATGTATCAACCTGTTGAACGTGGATTTGAGCGGGATTTGAAAAAGCGGGTGGAGTATTTCGCCAAACTGCGTACGCAAAGGGAAACCTAAGCGCGCAAAACTTGACTCTTGTCGCGCGCAGAGCGACACGGCCTCATGTTACTCAATGTCTCACTTGTTGCCCTCGGCGGCGCGCTTGGATCAAGCCTGCGCTATCTAATGGGGCTGGCGTTTGTCAAAGCCACAGCGTTCGGATTTCCGATGGGTGTGCTACCAGTGAATATCATTGGATCATTTGTGATGGGTGTTTTCGTGGTCTTTGCCCATCAAAAAGGATTGAGCACGGTGAACCTGTTTGTGATGACGGGGGTGCTGGGCGGCTTTACGACGTTTTCGGCGTTTTCACTTGAAGCGGTGACATTGATGGAGCGCGGGCATTTGGGCCAGGCGGTACTTTATGTGGGGCTTTCCGTGGCCCTATCGATTTTAGGTTTGATGGCGGGTCTCGCCATCGCGAGAGGAATATGGGCATGAGCCGCGTTCAAACGATAATGATTGAAGAAGATGACGGCGATCAACGCCTTGATCGGTTCTTGAAACGCAAGTTCCCGCAGATCACGCAGGGCATGATCGAAAAGATGTGCCGCAAAGGTGAGCTACGCCTTGATGGCGGTCGCGTCAAAGCGAACACGCGTGTCAATGAGGGCCAGCAATTGCGTGTACCCCCGCTACCTGACAGCCAAGCGCCGGCCAATGCTGCGCCTAGCAAAGTCAGTGCAGCGGACACGAAGTTCATTCGCTCTTGCGTGATTTACAAGGATGATCACGTCATAGCGCTGAACAAGCCTGCGGGTCTTCCTGTTCAAGGCGGCTCTGGCCAAGCGCGTCATGTGGACGGTCTGTCCGAAGCTTTGATGTATGATTTCGAAGAACGCCCGCGTTTGGTGCATCGCTTGGACAAAGACACGTCTGGCGTTCTGATCCTTGGCCGTACACGGCGCGCGACGGCGGATTTGACCGCATCTTTTCGCCATCGCAACACGCGCAAGATTTATTGGGCCGCGATTGCAGGCGTGCCGCATCCGCGTCTTGGCACCATCAAATACGGCTTGATGAAAGCCCCCGGTCACGGTGCGCGCGGTGAGGGTGAAAAAATGATTTGTATCCATCCGCGCGAAGTGGATCAGACCGAGGGTGCCAAACGTGCTATGACAGATTATGCGGTGCTCGAAACTGCAGGGCAACGCACCTCATGGTGTGCTTTGATCCCCATTACAGGGCGTACCCACCAGCTGCGCGCGCATATGGCCGAGATGGGGCATCCTATTGTGGGCGACGGCAAATACGGTGGCTCTGGTCAGGAAAACCTTGGCGATGGTTGGGGCTCGCAGCTGGGCGGCGATCTGAGCAAAAAGTTGCACCTTCATGCGCGCTCTTTGCAGATTGAACATCCGCACACCAAAGAGATGCTGCATCTGCAAGCGCCCCTGCCAGATCACATGCAGCGTACTTGGGACACCTTTGCGTGGGATCCAAAAGAGGTGCCCGAAGATCCGTTTGAAGAGTTGATGTAGTGCGATTGCGCAGCGTAATTTTTGATGTGGATGGGACGCTTGTTGACAGCCAAGCGGATATTTTGGCTGCGATGTCCTGTGCGTTTGAGGCGGAAGGCCTTGCGCCACCAAGTAAAGATGCCGTTTTAGGCATCGTGGGACTGTCGCTTGATGTTGCCATCCCAAAGCTTGCGCCTGACAGCGATCATGCCGCCTGCACACGGATGGTGCAGGGCTATAAAGATGCCTACGCGAGTTTGCGTATGCTACAGGGGGCGGATGTTTCATCGCCTTTGTATGCAGGAGCGCGCGAGGCACTTTCGCGTCTAAAAGAGCAAGATGAAATCCTGCTAGGGGTCGCGACCGGAAAATCGCGGCGCGGCTTGGATAAACTCATAGACGCCCACGAACTGGCGGGGACTTTTCTTAGCCAGCAAGTGGCGGATGATCATCCCAGCAAGCCAAACCCGTCAATGTTATTGCAAGCAATGCGGGATCTTGGGGTTGAGGCAAGCGATACGGTAATGATTGGCGACACCAGTTTTGACATGGATATGGCGCGCGCCGCAGGTGTGTATTTCATTGGTGTCAGCTGGGGGTATCATGACGTCAGCCGACTTTCTCAGGCAGACGTTGTCATAGATAGTTTCGCACAGCTCGACGCCGCGCTTGAGATGATTTGGAGCAAGGCCAATGGCTGATTGGAAAATGAAGCGATTTTGGGATGTGGCTGACGCGGTGGAGGTCGAGGGCGGCTTTACCGTGCATCTCGATGGGCGCTCGATCAAGACACCTGGAAAATCCGCGCTGGTGGTGCCAACCCGAGTGATGGCAGAGCAGATGGCGCAGGAATGGGACGCGCAGCCTAATGAGATCAATCCAGAGACGATGCCTGTCACTAAATCTGCCAATTCAGCCGTTGATAAAGTAACGCCCCAGTTCGATGCGGTTGCGGATATGCTGGGCGAATATGCTGGAACAGACTTGTTGTGTTACCGCGCTGAGCAACCTGAAGAATTGGTAAAGCGTCAAGCCGAGCAGTGGGACCCGGTTTTGGAGTGGTGCACCAAGACATTTCAAACTCCTTTGAACCCGGTTTCAGGGGTCATGTTCGCAGCGCAACCCGCATCAAGCTTGGTCGCTTTGCGCGCGCTTCTGGATGAAATGACTGCATTTGAGCTTACCGCAATGCATGACCTGATCACTTTGCCCGGTTCTTTTGTGATCGGTCTTGCGGCGATTCATAAGTATGCCAGTCCACAAGAGCTCTGGGAGCTTTCGCGCCTAGATGAGCGTTATCAGCAAGAACAATGGGGACTTGATGATGACGCTGAAGAGATGGCTGGAATCAAGCTAGCGGCTTATAAACATGCCTATAATTTTTACATAATGAGCAAAGAACACGGGTAAAAACACTGTGTTTGGCGCATTTGTAGACACATTTGGTTGACTTAAGGTCTAGCAAGGCGAAATTGATCAATTCTTGGGATGTTCCACTTGACGTTTCCTGATGATTGCGACCAAACTCTTCCCCACTAAGGGGGGGAGTAACTTCTCTTTGGTATGAAACCCTGCGCTCACTCGCAGGAAGAGCCACCCATAAAAGGGTGGGCAATAGGAAGAGGTAAAAATGAAAAAATCCGTATTTTTTGGTGCGATGACTGTAGCTGCTTTGGCAGCTGGCGCAGCAGCGGCCGGTACGCTTGACGATGTTAAAGCGCGCGGCAAGCTGAACTGTGGCGTGACCACTGGTCTCGTTGGTTTCGCGGCACCGGATGCGAACGGCGAATGGCAAGGTTTCGACGTGGGCGTATGCCGCGCGGTCGCAGCTGCTGTTCTTGGCGACCCATCCGCGGTCGAGTTCGTTCCAACAACTGGTAAGACACGCTTCACAGCGTTGGCGTCCGGCGAAATCGACATGCTGGCACGTAACACAACATGGACGTTCTCTCGTGACGTTGACCTGAAGTTTGAATTCGTTGGCGTAAACTACTACGACGGTCAAGGCTTCATGGTTCCAAAAGCTTTGGGCGTTTCGTCCGCGAAAGAGCTTGATGGCGCGACAGTATGTATCCAGACTGGTACAACAACAGAGCTGAACTTGGCGGACTACTTCCGTACAAACAACATCTCTTATGAGCCAGTTCCAATCGAGACAAACGCTGAAGCACAGCCGCTGTACCTCGAGGGTGCTTGCGACGTTTACACAACAGACGCATCCGGTCTTGCAGCGACACGTGCCGCATTCGAGAACCCAGGTGATCACGTTGTTCTGCCAGAGATCATCTCTAAAGAGCCACTCGGCCCACTGGTCCGTCACGGCGATTCTGAGTGGGGCGACGTTGTTCGTTGGTCTTTGAACGCACTTATCGCAGCTGAAGAGCTGGGTGTAACATCTGCAAACATCGCAGACATGGGTGCAGCAGCTGGCGACAACCCAGAGATCAACCGTCTCCTCGGTACAGAAGGTACATTGGGCGCGATGCTCGGTCTGTCCGCTGACTGGGCGAAGAACGCGATCATGGCTGGTGGTAACTACGGCGAGATCTTCGAGAAGAACATTGGTGAGAACACACCAATCGGTCTGTCCCGTGGTCTGAACGCTCAGTGGACAGACGGTGGTCTGCTCTACGTCCCACCATTCCGCTAAACCCGGATTACTAAAGGAAGGGCGCGGGACACTTCGCGCCCTTCTTACTTCTAGGCTATTTTAGAAAAGCCGTCTTTGAGCCATTACCGGAGCAACCGGCAGGTTTCACCAAAGACAGCACACCCAGGGAACAGTCCATGACGACTCTATCTGACCCTCCCAAGGGCGGTTTTCGGGTATCGATTCTTATCAACGATACACGTTACCGATCCTACACGTTTCAATTCATTGCTTTGATCGCGCTAATTGCGGCCTTTGCCTATTTGGGAAGCAACTTGCTTGCGAACCTCAGGGCAGCGGGTCTGAACATATCTTATAAGTTTCTAAGCGAGCCTGCGGGCTATGACATTAACCAGCGCTTGATCGAGTATACGTCGCAATCGACCCACTTTCGTGCGGCGATCGTCGGTATTCTAAATACACTCCTGGTGGCTGTGGTGGCCTGTTTCTTTGCCACGGTGATCGGTATTTTTGTCGGCGTTTTACGTCTGAGCAATAACTGGTTGGTCAACAAGCTGATGGGCGTTTACGTGGAAATCTTCCGCAACGTGCCTGTATTGATCTGGATCCTGATCATTATGGCGGTGTTTGTCGCCGTGTTGCCGCAACCTCGTGAATTTCGCGGCGATGATGCGACAGCGAGCATGTTCCTTGATCTCTTCGCGTTTACGGGCCGTGGGTTTTACTTCCCAAGACCTTATTTCGCGGCGGAGTGGGCGACGGGCGCAATAGGCTGGCTCACCATTATAGCATTGCTAATCGCAAGCTTCTTTGGTGCGCGCGCGCTGGCCAAGTCTGCAGCGGCCACGCAAGAGGCAACGGGTGATCGCCCAACCACTTGGTATTTCACTTTGGCTATCTGGTTCGTGCCTTTGATTGCAGCTTGCGTCATTATGGGGCTGACTTGGGAACTTCCAGAACTGAAGGGTTTTAACTTTAGAGGTGGCATTTATGCGCGTAACTCTTTTATCGCTTTGACCTTTGCACTTTCGATCTACACGGCAGCCTTTATCGCTGAAAACGTGCGTGCGGGTATTCTGGCGATCTCTACAGGTCAAACAGAAGCGGCAGCGTCGCTGGGTCTGCGTCCGGGTCGGATCATGAACTTGGTCATTCTCCCGCAAGCGCTGCGTGTGATTATCCCACCGCTGATTTCGCAGTACCTTAACATCACCAAGAACTCTTCTTTGGCGATTGCGGTTGGCTACATGGACGTCACGGGCACGCTTGGGGGTATCACGCTGAACCAAACGGGTCGCGCGATTGAAACGGTTCTGCTGCTTATGGCGTTCTACCTAATCATTAGCCTGAGCATTTCTGCGGTGATGAACGTTTACAACAATTCCGTTAAACTGAAGGAGCGGTAGGATGACTGATACGAACACCACACCTGTCGCTTTTGTACGCGATGCAATGCTGGCGCAGAAAACGCCGCCAGTCACGAACGCGGGCATTGTCGGCTGGATAAACAAAAACCTGTTTCCCAATCCCTTTGCCTCTATCGGGAATGCATTTAGTTGCCTTTTGACCCTTGTGTCGCTCTTGATCATTTACAAGATCGTCGCTGGCGCGCTTCCTTGGTTTGCCAATGGCGTTTGGGATACCCCATCGCTGGCCGCATGTCGTGAAGTGTTGCAAGGGGTGACAGGCGGATGTTTCTCGGTGCTGACCGAACGCTGGAACCAGCTATTGTTTGGCTTCAAATACCCTTCTGAGGAATACTGGCGTCCAACATTGGCCTTTATCGGTTTGTTCTTTGCGGCGGCACCTGTGCTCTTTAGCAAGCTTCCACGCAAGATGCTTTGGTTCACGGCAGTCTATCCATTCTTGGCCTTCTGGTTGATATGGGGGGGCACGATTTTGGTGCCTGTGATGGTCGCTGTTGGTTTCATTGTGGGTTACTTTGTGTTCGCGCACTTTGAAAAACAGAGCTTTGCGATGGGTCTCATCGGCAGCGTCGTTGCAGCGGTCGTTGTGTGGTCCTTTGCTGGCTACATCACCGATCCTTTGTCTGGGGTGCTGGCACTTGAGCCTGTTCCAAGCCGTGACATGGGTGGGTTCATGCTGAACTTCATCCTTGGCGTGGTCTGCGTGAGCTTGTCGATCCCGATCGGCATTCTGCTCGCGCTTGGGCGACAGTCAGATATGCCGATTATCAAGGGCATCTGCGTGGTCTTCATCGAATTCATTCGTGGCGTTCCGTTGATCACGCTCTTGTTCGTGGCAAACGTTGTTTTGGCGTACTTCTTGCCACCCGGCACGACGTTCGACTTGATCTTGCGGGTGATCATCATGATCACCATGTTCTCGGCGGCCTATATTGCCGAGGTGATCCGTGGGGGTCTCGCCGCTTTGCCGAATGGTCAGTATGAAGCAGGGGGCTCTTTGGGTCTGGATTATGCGCAAAACATGCGTTTGATCATTCTGCCGCAAGCGCTGAAGATTTCTATTCCAGGGATCGTGAACGTGGCGGTGGGTCTTTTCAAAGACACCACGCTTGTTTCGGTCATTTCGATGTTCGATCTTGTGGGCATGATCCGTGGACCGATCTTAGCATCGACAGAATGGAATGGCGTCTATTGGGAGCTCTTTGGCTCTGCGGTCGTTCTGTTCTTCATCGTGTGCTACGGCATTTCACAATATTCCCAGTGGCTCGAGCGTCAGCTTGCCACGGGTCATCGTTAATTAGGAGGCTGATAACATGGCCGAAGCAAAACTACAGGTATCCGAAGAGATCGCGATCACCATTGAGAATATGAACAAATGGTACGGCACGTTCCACGTGTTGCGTGACATTGATCTGACTGTGAACCGTGGCGAACGGATCGTGATTTGTGGGCCGTCAGGTTCTGGTAAATCCACGCTTATTCGCTGCATCAACGCGCTTGAGGAACACCAGCAAGGGCGTATCGAAGTGGACGGCACTGTGTTGTCGTCTGATTTGAAGAACATCGATAAGATCCGATCTGAAGTTGGGATGTGCTTTCAGCACTTTAACCTTTTCCCGCATCTGACGATTTTGGAGAACTGTACGTTGGCTCCGATCTGGGTGCGTAAAACGCCCAAGAAGGAAGCTGAAGAAACGGCGATGCATTTCCTTGAAAAGGTGAAGATTCCGGATCAAGCGAACAAGTATCCCGGGCAGTTGTCTGGTGGTCAGCAGCAGCGTGTGGCGATTGCGAGATCGCTCTGCATGAAGCCGCGGATCATGCTCTTTGATGAACCGACATCGGCGCTTGACCCTGAGATGATCAAAGAAGTGCTTGATACGATGATTGAGCTCGCGGAAGAGGGCATGACAATGCTCTGCGTGACGCACGAGATGGGCTTTGCGCGTCAAGTGGCCAACCGCGTTATCTTTATGGATCAGGGCCAGATCGTGGAGCAGAACGAGCCGGAAGCGTTCTTTAACAACCCACAATCCGAGCGAACGCAATTGTTCTTGTCCCAGATTTTGGGTCACTAAGCTTATAGGAAGGTGCGTGACATCACGCACCTTACGGGATGAATGGCAGGCCTTTGGGCCTGTCTTTTTTTGTTCCTATCGTCTTTTAAAAGGGGTGCTGCCCCGTCTCAGGCAAGCTGAGACTCCCTGGGATATTTATATAGAAGGGATGCGGATTAGGGGAGTTCGCTCGGGATCACGAACTGTACGACTTTGGACTTGTGCCAATTTAGATCGCTCCAGTCGTCAATGTCACAGTCAAATACAGTCGTTGCACCGGATGGATAGTCGAAAAAGCGTTCATGATTTGGGGCTGTCGTTGCGAGCCGTTCGACGAACTCGCCAATGCCAGGGTTATGGGCGATGATGAGCACAGTATCGCCGTGCGCTTGCTGGACGTAGTTTTGCAGAATCTCTGGCGAGCTCATGTAGAGTTCTTTGATCTGCGTGAGCGGGCTATGAAGCTTCAGACCTACACCTGTTTCTTGCGCGCGTTTTGCGGCAGAACACAGAATTTCATCAGGTGCGAGGTTCTGAGCGCGCAGCCAATCGCCAAGTGCTGCCGCTGCTTTGTATCCGCGCGTGTTTAAAGAGCGGTCAAAGTCATCATAGGGGAAGTCCCAGCTTGATTTAGCGTGGCGCATGATGATCAAGGTTTTGCTCATATGCTATTCTCCCAAAAAGGCGCTCATATGGAAAGCGGATTGTTCTGGCAAGCGCCCATAGGAGTGAGAGATCGGGCAGGCCCGGCGTGCAGCGCAGCCAAGTGTTCGGCAGGATTTGGTATCGGGGCCAAGGACATGAGTCTTGCAGACGTCAACGTCGTAGCTGCTCTCGCTCAGCGCATCCACAGGGCAGGCTGTTTTGCACGGCTTGTCACAAGGGGTGCAAGGCGATGCTGAGCGCGTAGCAAGAGCATGTTCACCTTTGATTTTGAGCGCGCCGCGATAGGACGTCATAAGACCTGCGCGCTCATGAACCAACATGCCAGTCGGCGCGAGCCAAGCTTGCGCGCTTGCGAGCGCCCAAGAAATGAACGGGGGATAGGGTGGTCCATCGGAGGGAAACGCCGTGTCAGCTTCAAAGGACTCAGCCAGCTTGCCAATGACCCGTTTTGACCAGCGATCGAGTGGGTCAGGCAAACCATCTGTCAGTTCAGTGCTTTGCGACACATGCGCCCAGAAACCAGGCTCATTAGGTCCAAGAAGGACAACAGTTTCACCATTTTCAACCACGACACCGAACACATCGAGATAGTCCTGTTGCGCCGCGCTGCGAATGTCTTCAATCACGGATGAGCGAGCCTGCGCCATGTTCTGTGTACAGTTCGAGCAAGCAGGCGTTCGGCGCGCGACCATCAAGGATCACAACGGCGCGCACGCCGCCCTCTATAGCATCTAGCGCGGTTTCCGTTTTCGGGATCATCCCGCCTGCAATGGTGCCATCTTTGGTCAACGCGCGGATCTGTGCTGCGCTCAGTTCGGTGAGGACTTCGCCAGAGCTGCCTTTGACACCCGCCACATCGGTCAGCAGCAAGAGGCGATCCGCTTTGAGACTTGCTGCGATTGCACCCGCAGCCGTATCACCGTTGACGTTGAAGGTTTCGCTATTTCGGCCAGTGCCAAGCGGGGCGATAACGGGAATGACGTTATCCTTGGCCAAAGCGCGCAGGAAATCCGGGTTCATTTCAATAGGGGTCCCGACGAAGCCCAAAGCAGCATCGGTCTGATCACAGACCATCAGGTTTGCGTCTTTGCCTGATAGGCCAACAGCTTTTCCGCCTTGAGCATTGATCGCCTGCACAATGCGTTTGTTGACGTTACCTGAGAGGACCATTTCAACGACTTCAACTGTTGCGGCATCTGTGACGCGCTTGCCGTTTACGAAATCGGACTTGATATCCAAGCGTTCCAGCATTGCGTTGATCATCGGTCCACCGCCATGCACGATTACCGGATTGACACCGACTTGCTGCATCAAGACGACATCGCGCGCGAAGCTTTCCATGCCTGCATCGCTGCCCATGGCATGACCGCCGAGTTTTATAACGACCGTCGCATCATCATAACGCTGCAAGTAGGGAAGGGCAGACGAAAGCGTTTGCGCGGTGGCGATCCAATCGCGGTTCATATCTTGTTTCTTCATGTTGGGACCTCTTGCGCCCTTGGTTAGCGCCCGCTTGTCATATGGGCAAGTCAAAGCGGCAGAGTGTAAAAAATCGCAGAATTAAATTTTACCAGTTGATAAAAAAATAAAACCCTGCAAACGTGAAGGAAAGTGAAACTCACAGGAGAGATCCATGCCCACGGATATGTTCGCTCAGGGGATCCAGTCAGGACGCTTAAATGCTGAGCAATACGATGCTAATTTCGCAGACTTGCATGCGCCGCTGAATGACCACGAAGCTTTGGTTGCCGCTGATCGTTGTTATTTTTGTCATGATGCGCCGTGCATAACAGCTTGTCCGACGGACATTGATATCCCTTTGTTTATTCGCCAAATCGCGACAGGCACCTCGGATGCGGCGGCGAAAACTATTTTGAGCCAAAACATTATGGGTGGCATGTGCGCGCGGGTCTGTCCGACAGAAATCTTGTGCGAAGAGGTCTGTGTGCGCGAAGTCGCGGAGGGCAAGCCTGTTTTGATCGGTCAACTTCAGCGCTATGCAACGGATGGGTTAATGGCAAAAGGCGTGCATCCCTTTGAGCGTGCATCGCCAACGGGCAAACGCATTGCAGTTGTCGGGGCCGGGCCGGCAGGACTTGCCTGTGCACACCGTTTGGCCATGCATGGGCACAATGTGGTGGTCATCGACGCGCGGGCTAAATCGGGCGGGCTAAATGAGTTCGGGATCGCCGCTTACAAAAGCACCGATGATTTTGCGGCGAAAGAAGTCGACTGGCTTTTGCAGATTGGCGGAATTGAGATTGTTCATGGCAAAACTCTTGGTCAGGACATGAGCCTTTCCGATTTGCAAAGTGAGTATGATGCTGTGTTTCTTGGCATGGGACTTGGTGGTGTGAATGGGCTGGGACTTGAAGGGGATGACAAGGCAGGCATCATGGACGCCGTTGGTTTCATTTCTGATCTTCGTCAAGTGCGTGATCTGAGTGGCGTGTCTGTTGGACGCGATGTGGTTGTGATCGGCGGTGGAATGACAGCCGTGGATGCAGCTGTGCAAGCCAAGTTGCTTGGTGCTTTAAACGTGACGCTGGTCTATCGCCGTTCGCGGGCGCGCATGAATGCAAGCGCTTATGAGCAAGACTTGGCAGCGTCTAAGGGTGTTCGGATC
>JAHEGL010000246.1 GCA_024645145.1 Planktotalea sp. | reverse complement strand
CAGAGTGTGATAAAAATGTCACGCGGCCTTGTACTTGCTGACCACCTGCAAGACGCGCACCAGCCAAAGCGCCGATTTCAACGCGATCAACATCCGTTTCTGGAACAAATCCGACAAGCTTTATGGGGTCGAGCTGTAGAACCGTTGCGCAGAGCGCTCCGAGCTGCATGAGGCTACCAAGCTCCGCTGTGTCTGTTTCGAGCAGACCCTCGAAAGGGGCAGTGATCTGTAAGCGATCGATATCCTTTTGGACACTGGCGATCGCAGCTTCTGCGCTTTGGATTCCAGCGCCGGTGCTTTCCAGCCCGCTTTTTGCAGATGCAACCGCCGCTTCAGCTGCGCGCACGCTCGCCTGAGCAGATGCAACGCGGGTTTCAGATGCAAAGCCGCCTTGGCTTAGCTTCGATGCTGCATTGTCGCTAATTTTTGCTTCATCAAGGCGGGCCATGGCCTCATCCAAGCGGGCTTGCGCTTCGGGAACACGCGCACGGGCTTCTGCAAGGCGTGCATTTGCTTCGGCAAGCGATGCTTCACGGGTGCCAACATCAATCTGGCACAACAACTGGTCTGCAGTCACATAATTGCCTTTGCGCAGTGGTTCTGAAGTAACTTGCCCTGACGTTTGCGCGCGCACCTCCACGGAGCGTGCAGCTTCTGTTTGACCTCGTAAGATCACTGCGCTGTCAATCATACGTGCTTGCGACTTCACCGCGAAAACACGGATTGCTGTCTCGTCTTCATCGCCATCTTCTGCCGCGCTCGTATCACCGTCTTGCGCAGTGTCGGAGACCGTTGATTGCGCAAATGCCATGAGCTCTTCACGCTCAAACACCAGAAAGTAAAGAAATCCTGTCACCAAAATGGCGGTGATCAATGGAATGAGTTTCATCTGCGGGCCATCCTCAATTCGGTCTTTGTACACAATGTCGGCATCTTCGTCAGACATAGGCTTGTTCTTAAAAAGTGCAATGTCATATAGGCTATACGCTAAACTCGCGAGTTCAGATTAGTTTTTTAGCGGCGCTTTAGCAACATATTGTCTACGATGGAACGCCTTAGGTCATTGCGCCAAAGTGCGCGCATCACATGGCAAGGGTGTGACGGCCCCTTGGCAGGGCTGTGACATCGCGATATGAGAGGCAAAAAGTTGGGGGTAAATATGTTGGGGCAGGCGCATGAGCGATACCGATAGTTTTATTGAAGAAGTCAGCGAAGAGGTCCGTCGCGACCGTCTGTATGGCTATATGCGCAAATATGGCTGGATTGCGGTTCTTGCTATCTTGGCGATTGTTGGCGGCGCGGCCTATAACGAATACTCCAAAGCGCAAACCCTAGCGAAAGCGCAAACTGCAGGTGATGTAATTCTTGCAGCATTAGAAGTGGATGAGCCGGAAGCACGGGTTGCCGCGCTTGAAGAGGTGCGTGGCCAAGACATCACCCAAGGCGCGAAAGCTGTTGTCTCGCTGATGCAGGCAGCAGAGCAGGGCGCATCGGATGATGCCGCAGGATCGCAAGCAGCACTTGAGAAAATCGCGGTTGATGGCAGCTTGCCAGAGATTTACCGTCAGATCGCGTCTTTCAAAGCGGCAAGTCAAAGTGACGGATCGCTAAGCGTGGAAGATCGCCGCATTCGTCTTGAAGCACTCAGCGCACCGGGCACGTCTTTACGCCTGTTGGCGACAGAGCAACTTGCTTTGATTGACATTGAAACTGCAGACACGGACGCTGCGCTTGAAAAGCTTCAAGGCATTGTTGTGGATGCAGAGGTCACAGCGGGCTTGCGTCAACGCGCAACACAACTCATTATCGCACTGGGCGCAAAGCCTGAGGTTCTGAGCGGACAAAATTGAGCAATCGGCGGCTTTGTCGCCGATCATAAAAGGCCCGCATCAGACGGGTTGCACTATCAAAGGGGGCTTTGAGCAGTGACACACGCAAAACTAATCATGGCAGGGCTGACAGCCGCTGTGCTAGCAGGCTGCGCTGAAAATGACGTTATTCTACCAGGCAAACGAGAAGATCTGCGCGCGCCTTTCGGTGAAACGTCAGAGCAGCGCGGACTTAAAGAAAATGTTGCACAGCAGATTTCATTGCCGGGTCAAAGCGTCAACGCAAATTGGCAACAACGCATAGGTACGCCGGCCACACGCACATCGCACCCTGCGCTCGCCAGCACATTGACAGGAGTGCAGTGGTCTACCCCGATCGGTGCAGGTGATAGCCGTCGTTATCGTATTACGGCAGATCCGGTCATCGCAGATGGGCGCATCTTTGTGATGGATTCGAAAAGCACTGTGACTGCGGTGTCGCTGAGCGGTGCGCCGCTTTGGTCTGTTGATCTGACGCCTGAGCGTGATCGCGGAAGTCATGCGGGGGGCGGTGGCCTCGCGTTTGGTGATGGAAAATTGATCGTTACTTCCGGTTACGGTACATTACGAGCGCTTGATCCCTCCAGCGGTGCGACGCTTTGGGAGCAAGATTTGCTCGCGGCGACGACGGGAACACCAGCGATTTCGCGCGGTTTGGTGTATGTCGTCGGTGGCGA
>JAHEGL010000223.1 GCA_024645145.1 Planktotalea sp. | reverse complement strand
AACCAGAGAAAACATTTTTAGACACAATGCTCTCGCGCAAAGCTTCATCGACCAGCGCAGTTTTGATTGACCTGCTCGTTATCCAAAGAATGCGCCGCTTACCTGCCAGAGCGTCGTAAACAACCTGCATTTCGCCACCCAGATTGACCCGTAACCAAACAAACTCGTGTCCATTTTTCGAATGATACGCCATTTTGACCTTCAGCATTGTGTACAAGTTTGCGGGTATCGCAATCGACTGGTCTTTAGTAACGAGCAAAAGATAGGCAGGGCTTGTGCGCTTTTACTGAAACACTGTTGTGAAGAACGCAGTTGAAACCACCTTGTTTAGTGTGTTGTTGGGTAAGTAAGCACACAATATTTGGCCGTTAGTAATCTGAAAATGTTACTAAAAATGGCCAGATATTCTGCAAAGTATCAAAAGATACAATTTAGTGGTGAAACTTCGACGTTTTGTTCGAATCACATACGATTCCCGGAACAATGTTAAGCTGGAGATGCCTGACGTTGTTCCTGCAAAATTCGCGAAAAGCTTGGCTTGCGAGGTGTCGGCACGCTGTTCACTTTCCGCATGGAGGGGCCACCTAATGCGATCCGATGAGATCGGCATACCAGATGATCAAGAATTGCATCTGCAAATGTTGGATCAGCAATAACATCGCACCACTTTTCTAACGGCAGCTGGCTCGTAATGATGGTGGCTTTGTTGTCATAGCGCGCATCTACGATTTCCATCAAATCCCGACGCTGTGCTGCCGTCATCAAATCTGGCCCCCAGTCGTCTAGGATTAAAACATCTGTACGGGTCATTTTTTTTGAATAGTCGTTCGTAGGTCTCAGCTTTGCGGGCGGCCTCAAGTTCGCTAAAGAAGCGAGGCATTCTGAAATATAACACGGACTTCTCTTGGCGGCAGGCTTCATGACCAAGCGCGCACGCAAGATAGGATTTTCCAACACCACAAGGCCCTGTGATCAAGACAGAACTATTTTCATTGTTCCAATTACATTGAGCCAGCTCACGAAACCTTGGCTCATCAATTTGACGCATCGTTGTGTAATCAACGCTTGCTACAATGGCCTCAGTATCGCGCAATTTTGCGCTGCGCAGGCGCGACTGATCTCTTTCCCGGACACCGCATGACGCTCAATTCCGTTGGCACATCGACGTTGATATCTAATGAAAGCAACACTTCCGTACGTGATCGCGTCACGCAATTCTTAGATGAAGTGAACACGCTCAAAGATTACCTCAAAACAGCAACACAACGTGGTTTCAATGGCTCGGAAGAAGGTTCCCTCGCGGGCGATGTCGCCGCGCAATCGATTTTGAGCAAAATGGGCCGGCTTACAACTGAACCAATCTCCGGATTTGGCGATCAACCTGTCTACCTTGCGCAATTGGGTATCAAAACCGAACTCGATGGCAGACTGACACTTGATGAAGCGTCATTTGAACGCGCATTGGAAGAAAACCCCGAAATTGCAGAAGCGCTTTTCGCGTCTCAGTATGGGTCGGATGATCCAGGCATAGTCGTGTCAGGACTTCCATTTGCGCCCCCAAAGCTGGGTCATACGCGCTCGTTTATGATCCCGACACAACGCCACCAACAGCTACGCTGAATGGCGAAGATCTCGACATCAGCAAGGACCGCAACGGCAAGACGACACTGCGCTCAGCATTGGAAAATACCAACGGTATGTTGTTTACGTTAGAGAATGATCAGGTGGTCTTCACTAACGTACGCTATGGCGTTAGCCTGACCGACAGTCTTGAAACCTTCAGCAACGCGCTCATTGGTGCGGGTGGGTTACTTGCAAGACGTGAAAATGAACTGAACGAAGATCTTCAAAATTTCGAAAAAGATCTCTTGGCTGTCGAGGAACGCGTGAGCGTTTTGACAGATCGCTACAACACCGAGTTTGGATGAATGGCAGCCATGATCGCCAGCATCAATGAAACTGGCGAATACATGGAAGCCCTAGTCGTTTCTTGGAACCAGGAGAACTAACCCCAGACGTTACAGGAGGGAACTTTCGCGGCTGATAATAGCTGCATGCGCTCGATTACGCGCACCAAGCTTTTTGCAGATTGCACGCATGTGCATCTTCACGATGACCTCGGTCGCGCCCATATCGCGCGCGATCTCTTTGTTGGTCATACCATCTGCAGCAAGTCGCAAAACATATAGCTCCTTGTCGTTCAAACCGTGGTTGTCATCGACGTCTGTATTTGAGCCCGGGAAGTCGGCACCAACGGGAACAAAAATCTGACCTGAGCTGATAAGCTCAATAAGACTGCCGAGAGAACGAAGTGGCATCGTTTTAGCAATTAAGCCACGCACACCAAGTTCAATCGCTTTGTCCAAAACATGCCTATCAACCTGGCCCGTAAAGAGGGCAACGTAACCGTCTTTCGCAGCGCGAACGACCTGTGCAACACTGTCGAGCCCCGACATGCCAGGCATACGAAGATCAAGGAGAACTATGTCAAACTGATCACGACCCAATAGTTTGAGCAACGCCTCCAAATCATAGCAACAAGAACTTACAAATCCTCCTTCC
>JAHEGL010000527.1 GCA_024645145.1 Planktotalea sp. | reverse complement strand
GCTCGCCCTTTGACGGATAGAGCCCAACATCTCTTTTTCGCGCGAAATGCCCCGTAAGGGATCATCAGCACCCGCCATTGGATGACGCCGGCGTGTTTCTGAAAATCGTCGCAGCAGCACGTTGTCGGAACAATCAATGAAAAGCACATCAAAATCATAGGCTCTACGTCGGCTCAGCTCTTCAATAGCCTCCATAAGCGCATGGGTTGAAAATTCCCGATTGCGCGTATCCAAACCCAGCGCGAGCGGCTTTTCATGCGATGGCCCCAGCATCAAACGCGGCAAGAGCGACAGGGGCAAGTTATCAATCGCTTCATATCCAAGATCTTCGAGCGCGTTAATCGCTGTAGAGCGACCGGCACCAGACGGCCCCGTCACCAGAATGAGGCGCTGTTTTTCGGGACTGATCATTTGATCTGCGTTCATTAAAGGGACTCACTCACACAGGAAGCCGTGTTGCACCTTTAAGATATTGCAAAACTGCGAAAGGCAAAACACCCATATCGGTTTTGTGAAACAATGGGAGCGCCACACCAAGGTATTCCTTAGTTTTGCACACCGGCAGGCGTTTCTCTTCTGTTTGGTTCAGATCAACTGCACACACCATCACCGCCCTTTTGATAAATGGTGTTTGTAAAATTCCAAATCCACGCGCCTCGATCTGCCCCTGAATTGCTTGAGGACCAGAAGCGATCAATTGATCATTTTCGCGAAGCAGGTCAGTGCGATCATCCGCAACAAGGTCACAACCATGCGCCATAAGCTGTAGTGCTAATGCCGATTTGCCAGAACCAGAACCCCCGACAATTAAAACGCCGTTTCCAGCCCATGCAACGACTGTTGCATGTAGCTGAATGTGTGGATCATCAGCCATTAAACTTAGAGTGGAAGGTTAACAACGAAACGGGCACCAAGCGGCTCGGATGTGACATCAGCGGCTGTTGGACGAATATTTTCAGCCCAGATCACACCACCATGCGCTTCGACGATCTGCTTGGAAATCGCGAGACCAAGACCCGAGTTGTTACCAAACTGACCCTCCGGCCGCTCTGAATAAAAGCGCTTGAACACTTTGCTCAACGCTTGCTCCGGGATGCCCGGACCTGTGTCTTCGACAACGACAAGCACGCGATTTTCGCGCTGACGCGCCCAAACACGGATCGCGTCGCCTTCTTCACAGAAGCTTGTTGCGTTGGTGATAAGGTTGACAAAGACTTGCGCAAGACGCCCTTCAAGGCCAGAGATCATGATCGGCTCTGCCGGCAAATCGGCAATGAATTCGATCCCATTGTCTTTGGCCTGCTCACCCAAATATTCGGCCAAATTGCCAACCATTTTTAGCAAATCAAAGCGTTCTTCTTCTTTAACCAGCTCACTGTCGAGACGCGAGGCGTTGGAGATATCACTCACCAGGCGGTCCAACCGGCGCACGTCATGTTCAATCACCTGGAGCAATTTTTCGCGCTGATCATCGCGCTTGGCGACACGCATCGTGCCCACCGCAGAGCGCAACGACGCAAGCGGGTTTTTAATTTCATGAGCAACGTCAGCCGCAAACTGTTCGTTACTATCAATGCGGTCATATAGTGCAGCAACCATTCCCCTAAGCACACCGGAAAGGCGTCCGATTTCATCGGGACGCGCGGTCAAATCGGGGATGCGGATGCGCGCAGGGCTAACTTTGCCACTGTCATTGCGGCGACCAACTTCCGCGGCCATTGCAAGATCGGAAAGCGGATTGGAGATCGTCGACGCGAGGACCAGACTCAGGCCGATAGACACAAGCGTCACGATCAAGAACATTTGCAAAACGCGTTCCCGTTCGCTTCGTACAAGCGCATCGATTTCACCCGACGCACTCGCGAGTGCAACAACGCCAACGCTTTGACCGTCCACCATGATAGGCGTCGTCACGATGAAAATTGCGCCGCCTTCAGCATTTAAGCCTTTACCAACAACGGTTTCGCCACCTGCAGATTTCGTGACAAGATCGCGCAGTTGCTCTTCTAAGGGGGGGATTTGAACCTGTGTCTCGCTCGTGAAGGGCGATGTTGTCAGCGTCCAAAGTTTTGTCAGCGCATCAACAATGATCGTGCGGCCCTGTGTTGCACCGAGTTCAGCATCAAGGTTTGCAGTGCTGCCCGTGGCATTCGCAACAAGTCCACCTTCTGATCCAAAGACATAGGCCTGAACAGAATTGCGAAGATCGAGCGCATTCAGTGTCGCTTCGATGCTTTCGTCTTCTTCAGCCAGCGTTTGTCCATCGCCTACTTTAATTTGTGCCTCAAAAACATCCGCAACCAGCTCTACTTCGCCAACAAGGGATGCCACACGCTGTGACGCCAAACTGTCGCGAGACGAGTTCAGGTAAAGGATACCCGCAACCAAGATGTTCAAGGCGATCAGGTTAAAGGTAATAATTTTACGAGTTAACGCGCTTTGCTTGAGCGAGAATAGCCCACGGCGATTGCGCTCGTCACGCACGTCTTTATCAACGGTGCTATCCGGGGCGACCCAATCGTCGCCCAGAACCACATTCACTTCCTGACGTGCGCGTGCTGCAGGA
>JAHEGL010000525.1 GCA_024645145.1 Planktotalea sp. | reverse complement strand
CCTATTGCGATATCAAGAGCTGCTTCGCGCAGCTGACTCGCACTGTCAGGATAAAGCACTGGGATTACGTCCACCTGAGCCTCAGGCCAATCCCGTCGAAACAGCGCCAGAGCACGCGGTAAGACAACCAATCCCGCAGCAGGCGACACGCCAATCCGGACGCGCCCACGTCGATCGCCCAACAAACTCACGGCTTCGTCTTGTAAGGCCGTCATGTCAGCCATGACGGTCTTCGCTCTTCGGTATAGTGTCTCACCCGCATCTGTCAGAACCGCGCCACGCTGTGATCTTGTGAACAAAGTCAGCCCAAGTTCTTCTTCCAGCGCAAGAATCGTTTTTGATAAGGCGGGTTGGTTGCGCCCCAGGCGCTCAGCCGCTTTACGGTAGCTACCGGTGTCCGCAATCGCAACAAGGGTCTCTATGTGATGCATGTTCATATCCATTCCTAAATGGAATGAAGGTGCTAAATCAATATGCAATCATATCACGCCCTTGGTCTATCAAGATGGACACCAGGTGAGTGGAGATTAAACATGCTTGAGACCAATACCCCACATTTTCAGCATTTGGTCGATTTGACCAAGGGCGAAATCAACCGACGCATTTTTTCCGATGATGGGATTTATCAGCAAGAGCTCAAGCAGATTTTTGCCAAGTGCTGGTTGTTTCTTGGGCACACATCGCAACTACCCAATGAGAACGATTTTTTCACAGCTTATATGGGCGAAGATCCGGTGATCGTCACGCGCCATTCGGATGGGGAAATAGGGGCGTTCCTGAACATGTGCCGCCACCGGGGCAATCGGGTTTGCCGCGCGGATACAGGCAATCAACGCACGTTTACTTGTCCCTTCCACGGTTGGACATTTGGCAATAACGGAAACCTCAAGGTCGTACCGGGATACAAACAAGTCTACCACGAAGAGCTCGACATGGAGGCGCATGGCTTGATCCCGGTCGCGCGTATTGGCGACTACAGGGGCATGATTTTTGCCACGTTTGACGCCAACGCTCCGCCTCTGGACGAGTATTTGGGCGATATGGCCTGGTACATGGACATGGTGTTGGACCGCCGCGAAGGCGGGATCGAGTTTCTGCCCGGAACACACAAGTGGCGGATCAAATGCAACTGGAAATTCCCGGTCGATAACTTCATCGGCGATAGCTACCACGGCCCAGTCAGCCATGGCTCGGCATGGGAGAACGGCTTTGAGGGCATGCCGCGCCGCAAAAAGGGGTACGGCTATGAGGGCTTCCAGATTAATGCCGGTAACGGGCATGGATTTGGCGCGCGTTGGGCCGAAGACATGGACCAAGTTATGGAAATGTCGTTGCCGGAGTTTCTGGACTATGAGACCGTGCGCGCGCCCGAAACTCGCGCGCGATTGGGCGATCTGCGTGGCATGCACCTAAGCCCCATGCACGGCTCGATTTTCCCCAATTTCTCGCTGCTCTGGCAATCGGGCAACATGCGGATCTGGCATCCAAAAGGTCCCAATGAGACCGAAGGCTGGTCCTGGTGTTTCGTCGACAAGAAGGCCCCACAGCCGCATCGGGACATGGTGCGGATACACGATCTTCAACGCCATGGCACGTCTGGTACATGGGAGCAGGATGACGTGGACAATTGGGTCCAGTCCACTTTGTCGAGCCGAGGGTATGTCGGCAAACAAATTAAGCAAAACCTGAGTATGGGCGTCGATCATGAGATCGCAGATCCTACGTCGATCCATCCTGATTTGCGGGGAAAGGTTGCGGGCTTTCAAAACGAGATCAACCAACGGCAGCTATACGCGCAATGGGCGCGGATGATGGATGGCGAAAGCCCGGTTGTTTCGGGGGCGAATGCATGAGCAGCATGGAGCAGTGGTTCTCAATCAACCAATTCTACACCCGCGAAGCTCGCTATCTGGATGATCTGGACTTTGATCAATGGCTTGCCGGATTTGATCAAAGCGTGCGGTACTGGATGCCAATTGTTTCAAATCGCATCGGCAAGGATGTGGGCAACGAGCTCACGCGTTTAGGTGACTTGGCACATTTTGAGGATGACCACACCAGCCTTACCAACCGCGTGAAACGCTTGCAAACAGGGCGTGCATGGGCGGAAACACCCCCGGGTCGCACAAACCACATGGTCACGAATGTTGAGGTGATGGGGCAGGACAGCGATATTCAGAATGTGCGTTCACAATTTTTGATTTACCGCTCTCACATGGAGACCGATCAAGAAATCTTTTCAGGGACACGACTGGATAAACTGCGTTCAGACCCCGCAACCGAGTGGAAGATCATGGAACGTACGATCATTCTGGACCATGCAGTACTCACGCAAAAATCGCTGGGGATTTTCTTTTGATCACTCTTTCGCTGACAGGCAGCGCTATTGTCACAGGAGGCGGTCACGGTATCGGCGCTGCCATCGCACGCATGCTCGCCCTTGCCGGTGCAGAAGTCGCGGTGGTGGACCTAGACTTGACCGCTGCACAGGCCATCGCAGATGAAATCGATGGGCAGGCGTTTGCCTGTGATGTCGCGGACAAAGATAAGGTTAATCAGACCGTCGTCCAGAT
>JAHEGL010000519.1 GCA_024645145.1 Planktotalea sp. | reverse complement strand
CTGATCTGCCGTTGCGCTTGCATAGTCAATCTGTGGGTCTACCATCCAGAACCCAAACCGCCCGGTTGATGCGAACCCCTCTGCAGAAAATGCCACCTGGTCATTTGATACCTCGATAGAATTGACCTGCATTTGTGTTGGTGAGGTCTGGCCAGATGCATCCTGAATAAGGCTTGACTTCACGGAAACCAGCAACCCAAGATCAACAGATGCACGGTCTTTTATGTCCAGCTTGGCCGAAAATTTGCGCGGCGGGTCTTGGTATCTTGTCACCAATCGAGTGGCAATGACAGCCGCCGCATTCTCATTCCCATCTCGGCCAAACCACCGCGTGAAGATGCTTTTATACGCCTCTTGCCCGTAAAGGTTTTCCGACACCACAGCGGCATGGCTCTTGTCGAAGTTTGACGCATCAGTCATCGATCCCAGTGGATCACGTATCCCATGGAAAAACAGAAGCGTTGAAACGCGCTGCGCCTCATTCAGTTCTGTTTCGGCGGTCCCTCTCAGGATATTTGCATCATCTGTTAGGGTGGATATCGGCTCACCCGGCAACAATGGCCTGTTGCACCTGAACCTGATTGCCTCGGCTGATTGGTCAGGCCAGATCAAAACGCCAAGTTGGCAAATCTCGCCAACAAGCGTGCGCACGCCAGTTGATTTTGCAATGGTGGCCGTGATGGTCAGCCCAGAAAGCCAGTCATCCTCTTCTGCCTGCCATGTTGGCAAATCAATGTAACTCAGAGGCACATTGCCAAACGATGTAAGGAGGTCATGGATTACATCGCAAAGCCGCTGGTTTTCGTACCGCAAGCATTCTTGCGCTGCATCACTTGCCGCATGGGCCGAAATACTGGTTCCGTCCACTCCACGTTCGGTGATGGTAAACACATCTCCAGACCGCGTGTAAATCATGATTTCCCGGCCAACACATACGCGCCCGCTCGCCGCATATCCCGCCCCGATGCCTGTGGGGGTGACAGTAAACGACATGTCAAAAGCAGTCATAGCCAAGGACAGCTTACCAAGGCTTACAGCGGGGGCAACGGCCTTAACATTATCAGCCAGGTCAAGGATATCCTTGGCCACGATCTCCACGCCGCCATCCGCATTGGGACCTGACCATTCAGATACGACATAACTTGCCGTCTCCATCGATGCCAAAGCGTCCCCAACATAGCCAGTCTTTACGCGCAAAGGCCATCCGACATAGTAGGGTTGCCGCGATGCCAGTTTTGCAAAAAATGACCCTCTATTTGGATCATACCCAACGCCACTGAACTGTGCCGCTCCGGTCTTGCGTTCAGCCTGGTATTTGTCCGTCAGTGTATCATGGTATGCGAAATCTTGCAGCGATATCGACACGCGCGCACGTCTGCCAAGGGCATTTGTATTTGGATCAATGCCGGAAAGGTTGATCTCTGACGGGATAGAACTAACGGATTGCAAAGCAGGGAATACCGTCATGCCAGCAGGCAGCCCGGCTTGGTTTTTCGCAAAGCGAAGAGTGGTCACGCCAGCGTTAAAGTTCGGCACATCTGCGCATGTCTTGCGGCTATTGTAGCACTTGGTTGGGACCGACAGCGAAAGTGACGCAGTGCAAGGCGCAACACCGAAAGTCCGCGTGCATGTCGGAACATCGATTTCGACAATCGTGATTGGCCGTCGATCAAGCGTCATGGCTCATGTATCTGCATGTTTGCGGTGAATTGCATGAATGCCAGCGTATCGCTGTTAGCCGGTCTTATAGCATCAGATGACCGCCAAGCATAGTAAATGTCTTCTGCAAACTCAGTGGGTCGCCATGCAAAAAACACGCCCTTGCCAGAGTTGAAGTGCGGGATAAACCCCGCCAAGGTTGTACGGACGAAAGCCTGCGACAGATACTGAAACGTGGGCTGAATGGTCGATCCTTTGAATACAACCGATGACCCAAGCAAGTGATTGCCAACCGATACTGACGACTGGAGTTGAATTTCAGTCGGCGTGATCGCCGGGCTAAACCCTTTGAAAATCCGCTGTGGCATGATGATTTCGCTGCCAAAGAAGATTACGCCAACCTGTAGCGGAGCCCCAACGGTAAGCCCGGTAAATCGCAAACGATAGTCAACCGTTGCGGATGCCGCCGCAAGCAACCTGAATGCAATGGGCTTGTTATCAGTCGGCGTTGCAACGGTTGACGCAGATACCCATGTCGCCCCGCCATCTGTTGACCGCTGTACCTGGATGCTTGCCCCTAGCGCTGCAAGGTTATGCGATGCAATCGCGGCAAATGTCAGGGTTTCTGCAACGGCTAATGTGATCTGAAATAGGGCCGTTGTCGCCGTGACGTTCGGCAGCCAATAGTCATATGTCGTTCCTGTCAGGGCATTTGCCGCCGCGCCGTCTGGCAGGCTTGATGTAGCCGTGATGGTGGCGTTTGCCGCCTTGTTATTCCACACGAAAAACGGGTTATCTGTTTGATCTAGTGCGGCAAGTTCGGATGCGCGGCCTGATACGGTTACAATGGTCATTGATCCACCAAAATCCTATACCCACCCAAGCCCGCAACATCATTAAGCTTGGTCAGCAATTCCTTCAACCCGCC
>JAHEGL010000110.1:6005-13049 GCA_024645145.1 Planktotalea sp. | reverse complement strand
TGGAGTATTTCCTTAGTAAACCGAACCTTTGTCGACGCGCTTGGAGAACTCGGTATCCTCGCTCGCCGCCAGAAGTTTGGCCTGTGCAATCCATTCGTCCCGCGTCGCGCGACCTTTGAATCCTTCAAGATTTGAGTTCACCCACGCAAGTTCATCAGCTGTCCAAGCAGCAATCTGATCGAAGTGGAAGAAACCCATGGAGTTGCAAAGTTTTTCAAGCTTTGGTCCGATACCTTTGATACGCTTTAGATCGTCCGCACCGCCTTCGCGCGCGGCTGCCAGCGTTGCCGGCTTGGTTCCCTCATCCGCTCCCTCGCGAACGCCGTCACCATCAAAGTCCTCACCTGCGGCTGCATCGGCTGCTGCTTTGTCTGCTGCCGCCTTCGCTGCTTTCTTCTCTGCCGCGGCTGTCTTCTTGGCTGCAGCTGCTTTGTCTGCTGCCGCTTTATCCGCCGCTGCTTTATCTGCTGCCGCTTTATCTGCTGCTGCTTTGTCTGCTGCTGCATTCGCACTACTGGACGCTGACGTGCTCGCAACTGCGGCTGATGCACCTGCGGCTACGCTCGTGCCTGCACTGGATCCACTAGAACCCGACGTCGTCGAAGACTGTGACCCACTCGCTGCAGATTTAGCGCCGGCTGCAGGCAAAGGCGTGCAAAATAGCCAGCTAAATACGAGGCCCAGCAACACAAACACCAAAACGCCCAAAAAGGCGGCTGGCATGAAAGTATATTCTCCGACCGTCAAAAGCATTACAAAAGTCAGCAAGCCAGCGACCGCTGCCATTGCCCAGCACCCGATTTTGCAGCTGGAATTTTTCCTAATATCACTCATTGTGACTCTCCCAGGATTTAAGAAACATTAATAGACGCTTCCTTTTTTTACACGGGATGCAAATTCTGTGTCGCCCCCGTTTGCAAGCGCGTTGGCCTGCGCCACCCAATTGTCACGGCTTACGCGACCTTTGAATCCTTCAAGATTTTGATCGACCCATGCGACTTCTTCATCGGTCCACTTTGCGACCTGATCGAAGTGGAAAAAGCCCAAGGAGTTAAGCAGCTTTTCCATTTTCGGACCGACGCCTTTGATCATTTTCAGATCATCCGCACCCGTTTCGCGCGCTGCTGTCAGAGTGCTTGGTTTCTTGCCCGCACTTACGCTGGTAGCGTCGTCTGCTTTTGGTGTTTTTGTAGCGGGCTTGGCTTTGGACTTTGCTGTCGCTTGTTGTTTGGTCACACCGGATGCATCAGCTGCCTGTTTCGCTGCTGGCTTTGGCGCAGCAGCTTTTTTCGCAGCGGTTGGCTTCGCTTTAGTAGCAGGTTTGGTCGTTGTTTTGCCCTGCCAAGGCGCAAGAAGTGGTACTTCAGAGCCATCAATACGTTTGATCGTATCGCCAACATCACTCGCGAGCTGAGCCGAGGCATTATATTGCGTTTTACCGCTTTCATAATCCTTAAGGCTGGTCAAACCAGACAAAGGTTCACAAGAATACCGGCCATTTTGCGGACCCGGTGTTGGAACTGTGCCCGCGGCCATATCATCAAGCAGCTGGCTCAAGCCTGCTGTTGTGAGGTCCTCATAATAGTCTTTGCCAATTTGAGCCATCGGCGCATTGGCGCAGGCCCCGAGACATTCGACCTCTTCCCATGAGAATTTGCCATCTGCACTTAAAACATGTGGTTTGTCGGCAATTTTCTCTTTGCAAACGGCAACGAGATCTTCGGCACCACAGATCATGCAAGACAATGTGCCACAAATCTGAATGTGTGCCACTGATCCCACAGGCTGCAACTGGAACATAAAGTAGAAGGACGCCACTTCGAGGCCACGAATATAGGCAAGGCCAAGCATATCTGAAACATGCTCAATCGCTGGACGCGTGAGCCAGCCCTCTTGCTCTTGTGCACGCCACAATAGCGGGATGATCGCGGAGGCCTGGCGACCCTCTGGGTATTTTGTGATCTGCGCTTCTGCCCACGCTTGATTTGCAGGCGTGAAGGCAAAGCTATCGGGTTGGTCTTTGTGAAGGCGGCGGAGCATTAGAACGACCCTTTGGAACCGTGGTAGGCGTTGGAGCCTCCGGCGGGGATATTTTTGGAGAAAGGAAGAGCGAGGTTGGTCATGAGTTACCGATCAATCTCGCCGAAGACGACGTCCATAGTACCGATGATTGCGGCCACGTCAGCAAGTTGGTGCCCTACTGTGATGTGATCCATGGCTTGCAAATGCAAAAAGCCCGGCGCGCGAATTTTAGAGCGGTAGGGTTTGTTGCTTCCATCCGCGACAAGGTAAACGCCGAACTCGCCCTTGGGGGCTTCGACGGCGCAATAGACTTCGCCCGCGGGGACGTGGAAGCCTTCGGTGTAGAGCTTGAAGTGGTGGATCAGCGCTTCCATCGAAGTTTTCATGTCACCACGTTTCGGCGGCGTGAGCTTGCCACGCGCCATAACATCGCCAGGCTCTTCGCGCAGTTTGGCGATAGCTTGCTGAATGATGGAGACAGATTGCGTCATCTCTTCCATGCGGCACAAATAGCGGTCATAGCAATCGCCATTTTTGCCAACAGGGATCCGGAACTCAAATTCATCGTAGCATTCATATGGCTGCGCTCGGCGCAAATCCCACGCAAAACCAGAGCCGCGCACCATAACACCGGAGAAGCCATAGTTCAGAATGTCTTCTTCAGTGACCACGCCAATATCAGCGTTACGCTGCTTGAAGATACGGTTCTCGGTCAACAGGCCATGCATGTCGTCCATGAACTTCGGGAATTCATGCGACCACGCTTCGATATCATCGAGCAGTGCATCGGGAAGGTCCTGATGCACACCGCCGGGGCGGAAGTACGCCGCGTGAAGGCGCGCACCGCAGGCCCGTTCATAAAAGATCATCAACTGTTCGCGCTGCTCAAAACCCCAAAGCGGCGGGGTGAGCGCGCCAACGTCGAGCGCTTGCGTCGTCACATTCAGCAGATGGTTCAACACGCGGCCAATCTCGGAATAAAGTACGCGGATCAGCGATGCACGGCGCGGAATTTCGATATCGCACAGCTTTTCAATCGCGAGGCACCAAGCGTGTTCTTGGTTCATCGGCGCCACGTAATCGAGGCGGTCGAAATATGGCAAGTTTTGCAAGTAAGTGCGGCTTTCCATCAGCTTTTCAGTACCGCGGTGCAGCAAGCCAATGTGAGGATCGCAACGTTCTACGATTTCGCCGTCGAGTTCGAGAACCAAACGCAAAACCCCGTGCGCCGCAGGGTGCTGCGGGCCGAAATTAATGTTGAAGTTGCGAATTTTCTGCTCACCCGAGAGCGCGTCAACAGAGTTGTCGTCGAATTTGGAGCCGTCCATCATTTCGCTTCCTCCGTCTTTTCATCACCCGGCAGCACGTATTGCGCACCTTCCCAAGGGGACATGAAATCAAACTGTCGGTATTCTTGCACCAAACTCACAGGCTCATACACGACGCGCTTTTCAACTTCGTCGTAACGCACTTCAGTGTAGCCCGTTGTTGGGAAATCCTTGCGCAAAGGATGCCCGCGAAAACCGTAATCGGTCAGGATGCGGCGCAGGTCTGGATGGCCTGAGAACAAGAGGCCGAACATGTCGTAGATTTCACGCTCGAACCAATTGGCGCTGGGGTGCACGTCAACGATGGAGGGCACCATTGCATCTTCGCGCACTTGCAAGCGCAGGCGGATGCGGTGGTTCATGTACATAGACAAGAAATGGTAAACGACATCAAAACGCTTGCCACGCTCTGGATAATCCACTGCGGTAATATCCACCAAGCTCGAAAACTTGCAGCTTGAATCGGTCTTCAGAAACTCAACCAAGTCAACGATGTTGGACGGCGCGACGGTCACATTCAACTCACCCTGCTCAATTGCCCAACCCAAAACGCAATCGGGGCGTTTGAGTGCGATGTGGGTTCCTAGTTCTTCCAGCGCTGCGCTCATGACAGTCTCCTAGAGGCGCGCCTTAGCGCGCGATTGTTCCGGTGCGGCGCATTTTGCGCTGCAATTGCATGATGCCATAGAGCAATGCTTCCGCCGTGGGCGGGCAGCCGGGGACATAAATATCAACAGGTACGATGCGATCGCAGCCGCGTACGACGGAGTATGAATAGTGGTAGTAGCCACCGCCATTCGCGCAGGATCCCATTGAGATCACATAGCGTGGCTCTGGCATCTGATCATATACTTTGCGAAGCGCAGGCGCCATTTTGTTGGTCAAAGTGCCAGCCACGATCATAAGGTCTGACTGACGCGGGGACGCACGCGGCGCAGTGCCAAAACGCTCCAGGTCATAACGCGGCATGGAGGTATGCATCATCTCAACCGCGCAACATGCCAAACCAAACGTCATCCAGTGCAGCGAGCCTGTGCGCGCCCAGTTGATGATGTCATCCGTTGACGTCAGCAGAAAGCCCTTATCAGCAAGTTCGGCATTCAGCGCGGCTGTACCATGATCACGATCACCACCTGCAGTGGCTGTTCCAGTCATCACTCCCATTCGAGCGCTCCTTTTTTCCACTCGTACGCAAATCCGGCAGTCAGCACCGCAAGAAAGACCATCATCGACCAGAAACCAACCATGCTCACATCTTTAAAGGCCACGGCCCAAGGGAACAAAAAGGCGATCTCAAGATCGAAAATAATAAACAGGATGGAGACCAGATAGAACCGCACATCAAACTTCATCCGTGCATCATCGAAAGCGTTAAACCCGCATTCATAAGCGGACACTTTCTCAGGATCAGGATTGCGCACGGCTAAAACAATTGCAGCAAGGATCAGGACAAGGCCCAAACCAATGGCAACGGCCAGGAAAATAATGATGGGGAGGTATTCTCTTGCAATGTCTTCCACGAAGAATGGTTCCCTTCGGTTTCGCGCGCGCTTTGTCTTTTAAGCTCGGTGCGCTCAAATGGCTAGTTTGGCTCGCTCGGGGTGTACCGAGCCGTGCTCAGAGGGTCAACTCCAGCAATACAAGAATTGATAAGGCTAACAGCCGCGTAAGCCCCTTGTTTTTATACATTTTTCGCCAAAACGGCAAAAAACGTGTCAAATCCAATGCGACGAACTCACATCACCGCTGGCAATTTGTGATCACAAGTGGGGGGGTCAACGCCTTAAGACGCACGATTCCATGCTCTGTTAGTGATCACACGAATAAGTGGTTGCGCGTTGGTGTTTTTACGGCTGCCCCGCCCAATCCGGCGCGCGCTTTTCAAAAAATGCACTGATGCCTTCAAGCGATTCAGGGCTTTCCCAACGCTGCGCAAGCGCATCAATCGTATGCTCAATCGTTCTCTCATCTATAGGGTTGCTCAGTGCGCGCACCAAAGCCTTGGCATCAGCGACAGCGCCGGGCGCGCAAGATAGATATGGGGTGACCTCTGCCTCAATCGCGGCGTCGAGCGCGTCTAATGGGACGACGTTAGCGAGCAAACCCAAATTTTGCGCTTCATGCGTCTCAAACCGTCGTCCAGAAATGAACACGCGCCGCGCATTTGCAGCCCCCATTCGCGCTACGACATAGGGACCAATCGTTGCGGGGATCAGGCCTAAACGCGTTTCGGTTAAACCCATCAGCGCGCCCTCAACTCCAATCGCGATGTCACACACGCTGGCAAGGCCGACGCCGCCGCCAAATGCATTCGCATGGATGCGTCCGATCAACGGTTGTGGCAGTGTATCAAGTGCTTGCAACATGTACGCCAGCTTTGCAGCCTGCGCGCTGCGCGCCTTTGGGTCCATATCCATTTGCGCGCGCATCCACGCCAAATCACCACCTGCGCAAAAACTCTTTCCTTCTGCGCTAAGGACAACGACCCGGATCGCCCGATCTGTCGCGATGTGTTTCGCTGCTGCAAGCAAATCATCAAGCATTTGCTCGGACATCGCGTTATGTTTGTCTGGGCGTGCCAGAACAAGCTGTGCAACACCGCGCTCATCAGTGCTTAGTTTTATTGTTTCAAACATCGCTTTGCCCTTTGCCGCGCAACTCAAGCGCCATATTCGCGGCACGTTCTAGCACCGCGGGATTGAGTTTTGTGGTGTAGCCCAGCGTTTCCAAACGCGCCGCAACACTCTCAGTGGCGACATTGCCCAATGCACCGGGCGCATAAGGACAGCCGCCGAGACCGCCGATAGATGTATCAAAGACACGGACCCCTTGCGCAAGCGACGCTTCGATATTGGCCAAGGCGCGCCCGCTGGTGTCATGATAGTGACCCGCAAGCTTCGCGTTTGGCACCGCAGCTTTGACAGCACACAGCATTGCAGTGATTTCGTCTGGATAGGCGTGTCCCGTCGTATCACCGAGCGAAAGTTCGTAGCATCCAATATCATGCAACGCTTTTGCGACCGACGCACTTTGGTCAGGCTGTGTCGGGCCGTCATAAGGACAATTCACGATGCAGGAGATATAGCCTCGTACTGGAATGCCATGGGCTTTCGCCGCCGCGGCAACTGGCGCAAAGCGTTCCAAGCTTTCAGCAATGCTTGCGTTGATGTTCGCCTTTGAGAACCCTTCGCTCGCGGACCCGAAAATCGCCACTTCGTCTGCATGCGCGGCAATCGCTCCTTCGAAACCACGCATGTTAGGTGTCAGCGCAGAATAAGATACCGACGGCACGCGCGTGATACCTGCAAGTACCTCACCGCTCGTTGCCATTTGCGGGACCCATTTAGGGCTGACAAAGCTCGCGACCTCGATCCGTGTAAAGCCTGCCGTACTTAGCAGATCAACCAAGGCGATCTTGTCCCGAGCAGAAATCAGCACCTTCTCATTCTGAAGCCCGTCACGCGGCCCAACCTCAAAAAGCTCGACCGTTTCGCTCATGTTGGCATCTCCCACGCGGGATAGAAGTCTTTGGTATAAAGCACTTCCTCCGCTTTCGGCAGGCTCGCTTGATACGCAGCCCGCGCTTCAAGTTGCGCGAACCATGCGGCAACCGCTGGATGCTGATCCAATTTGCGAAACCTTTGCCCCAAGTAAACCGCCTGCCCCACAGATATATCCGCAGCAGAGAAACCGC
>JAHEGL010000110.1:0-5995 GCA_024645145.1 Planktotalea sp. | reverse complement strand
GAGCATTCCGCTACTCTCTTTGTTGCTTTGCAATTGCGCCTCTAAGGCATCATAGCATTTGCCAAGCCGCGCAGCTTCAAGGTTCATCACCGCCGCGCTGCGCATGTTGTCATCGCGCAGTACCAAATGCTGTTGCGTGAGCGCAGCAAGATGCTGACTAATGGTTTCCGCAAAATGCACCCAAACAAGCCACATCATGCGCTCACTCGACCCAACAGCGCGCCCCAAGCCAGCTTCGGGAAACAGTTCACACAAATACTCTGTGATCGCGCCCGTCTCGAACATGCGTTGTCCGTCAATTTCAAGGGCAGGAACACGTCCCGCGGGCGACAGTTTCAAGTAGGTCGGATCGCGTAAACTCTTGTCGAACCCTTGACGCGCGATTTCAAATGGTACGCCCAACTCGTGCAGCAGCCACAAGCTGCGCATCGACCGTGTTTGTGGCGCGTGATGTAAAATGATCTGCTTCATTCTACATCCCTCTCTTGCGGCGCAAGCCGAATAAGCGCCGCGCCCGCCTCAACTTGATCGCCTTCACTGACGTAAACTTCGGCAACTTCTCCTACACGCTGTGCCAGCAAGGAATGTTCCATTTTCATAGCTTCAAGGGCGCATAATGGGTGGTCAAGGGTCACTTCTTGTCCGCTTTTCACAAGCACTGATTTCACAACGCCCGGCATCGGTGCCAAAATAACATCTGTATCACCGCTTGCAGCACTGCTTTGTTGTAGCGGATCAAAGAGCGCAAACGACGTGCCGTCTGGGCCAAAGACATGCACTTGATCACCTAACTTAATCGCGCGTAACGTTGACGATCCTTTGCTCATCCATGCGCCATTTTGCCGAATCACCGTGACCTGCCCCATGGGTGTTTCCAACTCGACCTGAGTGGATGTCACGAACCGCAAAACACAGATGAAGTGTTCTTGGTCCTGCGCCAAAACAATTCGACGGGCAAGCGGTTGCCAAAGTGAAAACCCGAGCTGCGGCTTTGTGATGTCCAGCTCAGCAGCACTGATTGCAGCACAGGCCAAAATCTCCGCAGACAAGGGCTTTGCCACCGTCAGCATTGCTTGATCACGCGCAATCAAACCGGTGTCCACCTCCCCACTTACAAACCCTTTGTGACACGCGAGAGCATGTAAAAAGTTCAGGTTGGTCACGGTCCCTGCGACTTCGGTTTGCGCCAAAGCACTTCGAAGCTTGCTGAGCGCTACAGCGCGGGTTTGGCCGTGCACCGTAATTTTCGCAATCATCGGATCATAAAAAGGGCTGATGTCATCACCGCTGCGCACGCCCGTGTCGGCCCGCACATCATTTGGGAACATCAAATGGGTCAAACGCCCTGTCGCCGGCAGAAAATCATGCGCCGCATCTTCCGCATAAAGGCGCGCTTCGAACGCATGGCCCTCAATCGTCAGCTCTTCTTGTGACTTGGGCAAAGATGCACCCGCAGCGACACGCAACTGCCATTCGACAAGATCCACACCTGTGATCGCTTCCGTCACTGGATGCTCAACCTGCAAGCGCGTGTTCATTTCCATGAACCAAAAACCATCTTCACGCAGGCCATCTGACCCATCAACGATAAACTCGACCGTTCCCGCACCAGAGTAGTTGATCGCCTTCGCCGCGCGCACGGCTGCCTCTCCCATGGCCGCGCGTACTTCAGCGCTCATCCCCGGAGCCGGTGCTTCTTCAATCACCTTTTGATGGCGTCGCTGAAGCGAGCAATCGCGCTCGAACAAATGCACCGCGTCATTGCCATCGCCAAACACTTGTATCTCTATATGACGCGGTTTCGTTACGAATTTCTCAACAAGAACGTCAGAATTTCCAAAAGCCGTTTTCGCTTCGGATCGCGCACTTTCCAATGCAGCGGCAAAAGCGCCCTCACTTTCAACAAGGCGCATACCCTTACCGCCACCACCGGCAACCGCTTTGATCAAAACAGGATAGCCTATCTCGATCGCTTTCTCGGCCAATAAATCGTCGCTTTGGTCCACCCCATGATATCCCGGGACAACTGGGACACCCGCTCTTTCCATCAATGACTTAGCGGCGTCTTTTAATCCCATGGAGCGAATTGCATGAGCACTTGGTCCGATAAACGTGAGCCCTGCGGCTTCAACCGCTTTTACGAACTCGGGGTTCTCGGATAAAAAGCCATATCCGGGATGGATCGCTTGAGCGCCTGTATCAAGCGCAGCTTTGATAACAACATCTGCGCGCAGGTAACTCTCAGCGGGTGCAGAGCCACCAATATGCACAGCCTGATCTGCCATTTGCACATGTCGCGCAGAGGCGTCAGCGTCGGAATAAACCGCAATACATCGCACACCAAGCGCTTGTGCAGTTTGCATAATACGGCATGCAATTTCACCCCGATTGGCGACAAGTATGGAATCAAACATTTTCTACTTCCAAATTAAAATCAGATACTAAAGCCGCAATATCAATGTTATACATCAAGATGGCCCTACATTCGAAACACGCCAAAGCGTGTCTCTTCGATGGGTGTATTCAGCGCGGCTGATAAGCTCAGTGACAAGACATCACGGCTTTTTCTCGGATCAATAATTCCATCATCCCAAAGTCGTGCAGACGCATATAGCGGATGACTTTGCTCTTCGAACATATCAATAGTTGGCTGCTTGAACTGCGCCTCTTCCTGTTCTGACCATGTTCCGCCTTTACGCTCGATGGCGTCACGTTTCACAATTGCAAGAACGCCCGCCGCTTGCGCGCCACCCATCACAGAAATCCGACTGTTGGGCCATGTCCACAAAAAGCGCGGCTGATACGCGCGTCCCGCCATACCATAATTTCCTGCGCCGAAAGAGCCCCCTACAAGCATCGTTATTTTGGGAACCGAGGTTGTCGCGACCGCAGTCACCAGCTTAGCGCCGTGGCGCGCGATCCCCTCATTTTCATACTTACGCCCCACCATAAAACCTGTGATATTTTGCAAAAATACCAAAGGGATTTTGCGTTGCGAACATAGCTCCACAAAGTGGGCACCTTTCTGAGCCGCCTCAGAAAACAGAACGCCGTTGTTGGCGATTATGCCGATAGGGCAGCCTTTAAGATGCGCAAAACCAGTGACCAAAGTCTCCCCGTAGCGTGGCTTGAATTCGTCAAAACGCGACCCATCCACGATTCGTGCGATCACCTCTCGTATGTCATAAGGCGTCTTTAAATCTGCTGGAACAACACCAAAAAGCTCGTCAGGATCGTAGGCAGGTTCTTCGCTCGTTTGCCAATTCACCGTGTTCGGTTTGCTACGGTTCAAATGCCTGACCGCACGGCGCACCAAGGCAAGCGCATGGGCGTCGTCCTCTGCCAAATAGTCAGCAACACCAGAAAGACGTGTGTGAACATCGCCACCACCAAGGTCTTCGGCTGTCACAACCTCACCTGTCGCAGCCTTCACCAAGGGCGGACCAGCTAGAAAAATAGTGCCTTGCTCACGCACAATGATCGTCACATCGCTCATCGCGGGCACATATGCGCCGCCCGCAGTACAAGATCCCATGACAGCCGCAATTTGCGGAATACCCTTGGCGCTCATCCGCGCTTGATTGTAGAAAATGCGACCAAAGTGATCACGGTCCGGAAAGACTTCATCTTGATTGGGCAGGTTCGCACCACCGCTATCAACAAGGTAAATACATGGGAGGTTATTCTCTTGTGCAATCTCCTGCGCGCGAAGATGCTTTTTGACCGTCATCGGGTAATAAGTACCGCCTTTCACAGTCGCGTCGTTACAGATCACCATGACTTCTTGGCCTTCGACGGTGCCAATTCCAGCGATCACGCCAGCACTTGGGGCGACCCCGTCGTACATGCCATGCGCCGCAGTGGCGCCGATCTCAAGAAACGCCGATCCCACATCGAGCAAATTAGCAACGCGTTCGCGCGGCAGCATTTTTCCACGCTTAACGTGGCGCTCGCGAGAGGTTTCAGGGCCGCCAAGGGCTGCGCTCTGAGCAACCTGTGCGATCTGCTCTAGCGCGCCTGTGTGGGCCGCGACATTTGCTTTGAATTCCGCTGAATTTGGTAGCGCCTTGCTGGTGAGTTTCATGAATGACCTTCCAATTCAGCGCATGCACGCGCCTTTAACTCTTTGCGGATGACCTTGCCTGTTACCGTCATGGGCAAATAATCAACAAATTCGATTTCTCTTGGATAAGAGTAGCTTGCGAGACGATCCTTAACAAACGCCTGAAGATTTATGACCAAATCATTAATAGGGGATATACCGCTTTTAAGAACAACATAGGCTTTGACTATTTCGGTTCTCAGCGGATCTGGCTTGCCAATAACGCCCACCGTTGCAACGGCATCATGGGCGAGCAAACAATCCTCGATTTCGGCGGGGCCAATGCGATATCCTGAAGAGGTGATGACATCATCTTCGCGGCCAACGAAACGAAGATAGCCTTGCTCCCAAATGCCACGATCGCCCGTGAACATCCAATCGCCCGTGAACTTTTCGCGCATCGCTTCGGGGCGTTGCCAATATTCAAGCATCATAGACGCCGCACCTTTTTGAATGGCAATATCGCCTTCCTCCAAGCTTGGCTGGCCTTGCGCATCCAAAATCGCGATTTCAAAACCGGCAGCCGGCTTGCCGATGCAGTTTGGAAGCGGCGCAAAAAGTACGCTGCTCGAACTGGCGATCATATTACATTCGGTTTGGCCGTAAAATTCGTTGATTGTCAGTCCGAACGCCTGCCTGCCCCATTCAAGCATTTCCACGCCCAAAGGCTCCCCACCTGAAGCAACCGAGCGCAAGGACGTTATCTCAACATTCGCGGCTTTGAGCATACGCAGAGCCGTGGGTGGAAAGAACACATTCCGTACAGGCGCGCGACGCAGCACATCACAGCATGCCTCAGGCGTAAATTTCTTCAGCCTTGCGGCAACAACGGGAACGCCTAGGGCCAGACCGGGCATGAGCACATCGAACAAGCCACCGATCCATGCCCAATCCGCAGGGGTCCACAAACAGTCATCGCTTTGACCAAGGAAATCATGGCTCATCTCCACACCCGGAAGGTGACCAGTGAGCACTTTGTGGCCATGCAGCGCGCCCTTAGGCGCACCCGTGGTGCCAGAGGTATAGATGAGGCATGCAGGATCATTCGGTGCAGTATCAGCGATCTGCAAACGCGCGCCACACACCACTTCAAGAGCGTCGGGAACCAGCGCAGGTGCTGTCATCTGACGCATGGCGTTTTCCACATCGGTAATAATCAGTGACACACCCGCGTCGCCTGTGCGCGTATCAAGCGCATCTGATTGAAACAGCGTAAATAACGGGACTGAAATCGCACCAATTGACCAAATCGCAAGATGCGCAGCAGCCGTCCACGCATCTTGGGACCTCAGCACGCCAACGCGATCCCCGCGCTTGATGCCAGATGCGCGCATCGCACGCGCAAGTGATGCGCTCTTTGCTTCAAGGTCGCCGTATGTGACCGGACCATTCTCAAGCTCATAAATGGCTATTTGATCGGCCGGATGTGCGAGACATTGCTGCGCCATGTTCAAACGCTCTGGCAAGTCCCAACGCACTCGTGCGCGCATCTCATCATAGCTTTCGGTGCGATCCAACATATTATGTCTCTGGCTGACCAGAAGACATTGAGCCAAGCTGAACGCGGCCATATCGAGTGGCTTGGTAAATCTCCGTTTCGCCGGTCGCGGCGCGGCAAATCACGACGAGCCAGATATCGTCCACATCTGAGGGTTTCGCCTCACAATCAGTGGCTTGGCGCGTGGCATCCCCGCGTACGTAGTCCACAGCAGCGCGATTGATCACGTCACTTTCCGTCAAAGCAGAGACGTGCCAGCCAGCGCGCAGGCCAAAAAATGCAGTTGCCACTGTGAGCGCCGCAATCGGCGTCCAAAGCAGCCAACGCGGCATTACGACATCGCTCCCATCAGTTCACGACCCACCAGCATGCGGCGAATTTCAGAGGTGCCAGCG
>JAHEGL010000518.1 GCA_024645145.1 Planktotalea sp. | reverse complement strand
GGTCATCGCCAGCCACATTGCAATAGCCGCATACTCCGTCAGAACACTGCCATCGTCACGCACAAGCGCTGCTACTTTGCCTTTCGGGTTGAGTGCTTTGTACTCGGGCGTTTTTTGCTCACCTTTAGAAAAATCCACGATCTTGAGATCGTAAGGTAGGCCCACTTCTTCCATCAGGACGTGGATGCCGATTGAGCAGGTTTTTTTCGCGTAACACAGTGTTGTCATTGTTCGTCTCCCTTGGCCCAATCCATGTGATTTGGGCGATGATATGTTATCGTTCGATAATTGATTTATCTGTGCGCTACCAACAAAAAGAAATCAAGAAGACACCGAATGAGTATTCCAAAATTGATATGCCAAATATAAAAAATTATCATTTTGCCTGATGGCTATCTCGTACTACTTCATTTGCATGGGCGAAAAACAAAGCACTTTAAGGAGACCAAAACAATGCTGGATGCATCGATGATTGACCCACACGAGCTTCGTAATGCTTTTGGATGTCTACCAACAGGCGTCACCGTTGTCAGCGTGCTAGATGAGGAAGGAAAGCCAACAGGTGTTACCGTTGGATCCTTCACATCGCTAAGCATGTCGCCTGCTTTGTGCTTGTTCTCGCTTGGTAAAGAACAAGCAAGCGCACGTTTGTTCACAGAAGGTGCGCCGTTTGTTGTGAATGTGTTGTCCACTGAGCTGGCGGATCTTGCGTGGCAGTTTGCAAAGCCGCTTGAGGATAAGTGCGCAGGTGTTGATCTAACTGAGTCACTGGTGCAAGCGCCGCGCCTCAATGATGCGATTGCGCACTTTGCATGCCACGTCCATGCGATTTATGATGGTGGGGATCATATTATCGTCGTTGGCGAGATCCTAGATTTTGACCATAAAGACGGCGATGCTTTGATCTTCTATCGCGGTCAAATGCAGACATCTGCACCTTTATGAACCGGCATCCAAAGCTAGATGAAAACGCGCTTTCATCGGATCAACAGGCGATCCATGATGAGATCGTCAATGGCCCGCGTGGCGCTGTTGTTGGACCGCTAAGAGTTTGGCTGCAAAGTCCGGGCCTTGCCAAGCAAGCGCAGGCTTTGGGTCAATATGCGCGCTATGACAGCGTCTTGCCGCAGGTATTGTCAGAGCTCGCGATCTTGGTGACCGCGCGGTATTGGTCGTCTGGGTTTGAATGGTCGCATCATGTTCCGATTGCCTTGGACGCAGGTGTGCCGCGCGATGCGGTGGACGCGATTGCCAAAGCAAGGCGCTACGCTTTTGATGACGCAGAGATGCAGGCAGTCTTTGATTTTGCAGTTGAACTGCATGTGCTGAAAAACGTCAGCGACGCGACATACGACAAGGCTTTGGCGCTGCTAGGCCAGCAAGCTTGTGTCGATTTGGTCGGCATTTGTGGGTACTACACATTGATTTCGATGACGATCAACGTGTTTGACGTGCCTGACGGTGAAGGCCTTGTACTACCCTCTCTGGGCGTGGGTTTGAGCGAATACTTTTCTGCCTAAGTTACTGCCGCAGCGGTCTTTTCCATGATTTTCTTAATGTGAGTGTGCGAAGACCCATCTACGTTGTTCGGGTCCGGCTCCATAATCCATGATCCTAATTCTCGCGCTTGCATGTGCGCGCGCAAAGAGGCTGGAACTCTGAGTGAAGAGTAGGTTTCTAGCGATGTCGCGGCATGCTGTGCCAAATACAATGCATCCTCAGCGGCTTTGGTGACACCCATGCCGACATGAGGTCTTGCGACGCAAGCGGCATCGCCGGTCAAAGCAACGCGGCCATCGTGCATGACCGTCGAGTGATGGTCATAGATCGGTGTGAAGAAAGGGCGCTCCGAGTGGTTTAATATCTCTACAAATGCCGCCGGAAGCGTTTCCTTCGCACGAGTGAACATTTCTTGTAAAAGGTCGCCGCGTACCAAAGGGGGTGGAATTGAAATCGGGTGATGCTGCCCTGTTTCATCCGTCAACATATTGCGCAAAACAATTGCTGGGGCAGGGGCGTACCACACAAAATTATAGCGCCTATGCCCCTCGCGAAGATCATTGTTTGGCCCTGCAATCGGGTAGCCGATGATTTGACTTTGCGCAGGGGTGAAGAAAGCGAAATGCTCAAAAACGTCAGCATATATATCCCTCGGAATATCACGTTCATGCGCCAGCGCGCGCCATACGACATAGCCCGCGTATTGCGGAGTGACGTCGGGCAACATCTGCGCGCGAATAGCAGAGCGAAACCCATCCGCACCGACAAGCAAATCAGCGGAGCGCGTGGTCCCATCGCTCAAGAAAACCGTTACATCGTCAGCGGTTTGTGTGTAGCCCGTGATGTGCCCGCCCAGATGATACGATCCCTCAGGGATCAAGCGGCGCAGTATTTGATGGATGCGATCCCAAGAGGTCACGACTTGGGCAAAGGGCAGCGTTGCGACGCGACCCCCGTTTTTATGAAACGCCACACGGTCATGCACTTTAACACCAAGGTCAGTCAAATCAGAACCGACTTCGCGCAATGCATCTAATAAAGCGTCGTGTGTTACGATGCCCGCTCCACGACCGGAAAGTTCGACGTTTGTGC
>JAHEGL010000517.1 GCA_024645145.1 Planktotalea sp. | reverse complement strand
CTATCGCTGGGTAGCGCTTCTTGAACGATGACAGGGATGCGTGCACCGTCAAGCTGCAACAAATAGAATTCTGTCTCAGGCAAATCAACTCCGGTCAACGCGAGTGCTGCAACATAGGCATCGTGACACTGTGCAAGGCGTTCCAACTCCGCGACATTGCGTAAGCCGCGGTAAACTTTAATAACTTTGTCGCTTAATGGGCCATCGCTTGGACGAAACGGTGCACAAAAATAGCCAAGCTTGCTTACGGCTTGCCCGCGCTCTGCACCATCTGCTCTAATCAGCCGTTCAAGTTCTGCCAAATCGCTCATGCACTGCCCCCTTCTTGCAGGCTCACATACAACGCATGTTGGGCTATGACCAGCATCACGCATATCCCTTAACCGTTTCTTCACATTCTCGCGCCAGTTTGGCGGTTGATGTTAACGATTATGAACAGATTTCTGCGCGTCGCGGGTATGATCTTGCTTGTCTTCGCACCAGCATACGCCACGACGGTTGGTTGGCCGCTCGAAAAGGGCAAAACATTTCTAGCACTATCGGCAAGTGCCGTTTGGCCTGAAAAACGCCCTATCGAACTGCCTGATATCTACGGCAGCACCTATGCCGAACATCGCCTTGGTGCAGGTCTGACGCTTGGCCTTAATCTGGGCAGCCCAGATGCAACACGCAAAGACCGCATGAAAACCGTTGCATTTATGCGCTACACACTCACACCCTCCTCTGCCAAACATCAGTTTTCGCTCGATCTTGGGGCTGAAATATTTGAAGGCTCTCACCTCGTGCGATTGGGTGCCTCTTACGGCAAAGGGTTCCAGAGCTTTAATCAAAATAGTTGGATCACCATTGATGCCCATGCCTTGCATCACCCCACGCTACGCAGAACAAGCGTTTGGGTGGATGCCACTTACGGTGTTTCGTTCACGCACGGCAAACTCATGGCCCAAATTTCTGCCTTTCAGCGTTTTGACGGCACTCGAACTTCAAAATTTACACCCTCTTACGCCCATGACCTTGGGCACGGACGCCATATCGAAATCGATATGAACATTGATCTTCAAAACACGCCAGACACCACTTTAAAACTTGGGATCTGGCAAGAATTTTAAGTTAGAGGTTAATCATCCATACGCGCCGTGATTGTTACGGTGCCTGCCACCTCTTTTTCCCAAGCAACCTCAAAAACATCGCCATTCGTGCCACGTTCGGGCGTGACCCAAAGTGTGGTAAACTGATTCACATCCGCTACAGACTTGATCTTGCTGCGATTCATCACGGACGACACCCGCTGCGCGCGCCCTCCAAGTGGTAAACGCCCTGCAAAAGGTATGTACCAAGTCGAAGCATGATTGCTCTGTGTATGATCCAAAGTGATTGGGTTTTCGCTGCCCGTGACCACGCTCAGGAACATATTGCCATTCACTAAGACATCGCGCTCGGCAGCAAGATTGAGCGTCGCAAAAGTCGCATTAATACGCTCGACACGATCAATCGTGCCTTTGGTCGACCGGAACATATTACCTGTCATCGTAAATCCGCGCAGCGTGTGCCCTGTGCCATAGGGCTTGATCACCACAAAAGAAAACCACGGTGCCACATCGCTACATAAGAACACGTTGTTGGTGATCGACAGCGCGCTAAAGGAAAAACCACCTGAGTTATCGGGGGACGCCGTGGGTTCATTCGTCCATTCCACGTGGCAATTGTCAACGTAATTGGCTGTAAATGTGTGGTTGACATTCGTTCGTGTGAAAACAAACCCAGCAAGACGCGCACCGTCGCTGTTGCTATCACCTTGAAACACGTGGTTGCCTGAAATGACGTAGTTTTGCCCACCTAAAATGGCGAAATGGCGAAATTGGCTCGCGCGATTGTTTCGAATTTTCAGATCATTTGCGTTCGCGTTCATTGCAATACTGGTGCGCGTTTGAGCATTGGCGCCACCTTCATTGGTAATGAACTGGCACCCCTCCACAAACATCCCCTGACAGCCGCTTTCAATAGACGTCAGCGCGCGATCTTTGGGACGCGTAATGAAGCAATTCTTGATCGCATTGGCAACGCCGAAACGCGGCAACATAATGCCAGAGGCAAAGCCGCGGCATAAGATTTCAAGATCAAGCAGAACCAACTGACTAAACAAATCAAAACCCGAAAAATCGAGCACATATTTAAATCGTTGAAACCCAAACGTTTGACGTCCAACGGCATCATAAAGCGGACCAGATAAACGGACCTCTGCTGCCCCCACATTCATTTCACTTACGTACACTTCGCGCCCGACGCCTGTTCCCTGCACCAAAGAGCCGACCTTGATATTCGCTACATTAGTGACAGAGGTTAGTCTATCATCATTTGACGCAACATAAGTGGCCGCCGACGTCGTCACATCGACGTCCCATGCAGCGCTATCAGTGACATAAAGCTGACCGTTTCGAATGACTCGTCGTTGTGCAAAACTGGAACGTGAGCCTGCGATCGCTTGCAGATCCAGCGGTTCGCTGATCGTTACACGCGGCCCGCCAAGGTCCAAAGTTTCATGATCTGCATTATTTAAAAGCGCCTGAAACGCCTTTCGAAACGCCAACTCTTCAT
>JAHEGL010000106.1 GCA_024645145.1 Planktotalea sp. | reverse complement strand
CTTTGCCGCAAGCGCGTGCGGATAAAGCAACTTGCACATATTACGGCGATCAATTGCCTCCAGAGCGCGACCAAAGGCGGAGGACACTTGTAGTAGATTAGCAAAGCGATGAATGTTGTCGCTGCTATTGGCGCCCGCCACATGAAAAATCGCAGGATTGAAAAAGAGCGCATCGCCCTTTTCCAAAGCCAGTTGAACGAAGCTATCGATAAACACCTCGCGAAACGCGTCTAATCGCCAAGCCGCGTATCCGGGACGATAAGCTTGGGAGAACGGCAGCAGTTGAGTTGGCCCGCTTTCAATTGGCATATCACAGTGCGCAATTGCGCCTTGTAGTGTCAAAACCGGCGACAAGTCATGGACATGTGCCGGATATTGCGCCGCGATATCAGCCGTTTGAAACCCAAGATGATAATCGCGGTGCGCTTGCTGCGCAGCACCGCCCGGGTGCACCAAATTAACCTTCGCTGTCATCTGGTAATTGGGTCCTAGCCAAGCTTCACTCGCCGCCGCAACAGAGGTGTTGGAAAAGTAGCGCAGGAAGACCTCTGGATTTGCTTCGCATAACTTTTGCAACGCGTTCCAAACGCGATCATTGGAGCCGGCGGCGGCAAAATGATCACTGCCACCCCCGCTTTTACGTTTTTCTACAGCTATGATGTGCTCATAAATCGCAGTGGCTTCGTCCAAAACGACTTTGTCTTCGTAGGCCCCTTTCAGAACTATCGCACCGGCACTTTTCAACATCACATATGTCCATTCAGACAGTATGCTTTTGCGGGTTTCGACATCTTCGAGCAACGGGCGCAAACGCGTCATGTCATAGATCGGGATATTCTTTTGAACATCATCGGCATGAGGGACCGACGACGGGTCAAGCGTTTGGCACACCTACATTGATGCATTTAAAAGCTCAGAGGTTGCACATGCCGCAGCGATTTAGATCCAAGCGCTTAACGTTGTAAATCATCTTCGATATAGACGGCGATGATCTCATCAAAATTTGCTTCTGAAACAAAGCCAAGCTCAATCGCACGTTGCGGATCAAAATCGCGTGGCCAACCATCAACCATAGACATAATCCCCTCGTCAGGAACAGGCTTGATCAGATCGACGACTTTTTGGCCAGCAGCACTGCGCAAAGCGTCGATTTGCTCTTCAACCGTGCAGCTATATCCAGGCAGGTTCAACGCGCGCCGCCCATCCAACAGGTCAGTGTCAAGCATCGCTGCATGGGTAATAAAATTCGCGGCAGATCTTGGGCTGGCATGCCAGTGGCGCACGCTGTCGTGTACGGGCAAAATCGCTTCTAGCCCATTCAAAGGTTCGCGAATAATCCCAGAAAAGAACGATGACGCAGCTTTGTTTGCTTTGCCCGGCCGGACACAAATTGTCGGTAAGCGCAATGAAATCCCATCTACAAATCCCTTGCGCGAAAAATCAGACAGCATCAACTCGCACGCAGCTTTTTGCGCGCCGTAGCTTGTTTGCGGTGACGAGAGGAAAGTGTCGCCGATTTTGTCCGGATAAGGCCCACCAAACACCGCAATGGAAGACGTGAACACAACACGCGGATGATACGTGCCACCAGTCGCGTCATGTTGATCTTTGAGTGCGTTAAGCAGGTACCACATGGACATCATATTGACGTCCCAACCCAGCTCGAATTCTTGTTCTGCCTGCCCGGACACCACGGACGCCAATTGAAAAACATAATCAGGCCTGTTTGCCACAAGCCTTGCCGCCGTCACCAGATCGGCAATATTACCCGTCTGCGCATTCAACCCAAAGTCACCTGTGGGGAACGCTTGATCAAAAAGCGTTATCTCCGCTGCGCCAAAAGTCTTTTCACGCATAATTTTCTGCGCCAGCTTTTGGCCGATCATGCCACCACCACCAAGGATCAAAATCTTGTTCATGACACGTCGTCCCCTATTATTTGTCCATGTTACTTCGCTGTTCGCCCCAAATCAACGCAGCCAAATAAATGTCGTGCGATCCACTAAGCACGACAAGCGCCCCATGTCCGAACAAACCCCGAAATGAGCTTTCACACTTCGAAAAATCGTGATCGATCCTCACGAAAGATGGTCAAATCAAACACTCTGTCCTACGCTCTTAAAAAGATCGCGCCGATGCACTTGGCAAACACTCTGAGCGGCGAAAGAAAAAGGACCAATATGGGAAATAGACTAAAAGGGAAGCGTGCGCTTGTGACTGCGGCCGCACAAGGTATTGGGCGTGCAAGTGCGCTCGAGATGGCACGTGAAGGGGCACATGTTTTTGCGACCGATGTAAACACTGACGCTCTGGCAAGCCTTGCGGATGAAGGTCTCCAAAACATCGAGGTCTTCGCGCTCGATGCGATGGATGCCAGCAGTATCCAAGACGGCGTCGCTCGCGCCAATCCCGACATCTTGTTTAATTGTGCCGGCTTCGTGCACAGCGGCACGATCCTAGATGCGAGCGACGAAGACTTTGAATTCGCGATGGACCTTAATGTACGTTCGATGATGCGCACGATAAAGGCCGCCCTGCCCGGCATGTTAGAACGCGGCTCTGGGTCGATCATTAACATGTCCTCAGCAGCTGGATCGGTCATTGGCGCGCCCAACCGCTTCATCTACGGCACGAGCAAAGCAGCCGTAGTTGGTCTGACAAAAGCTGTCGCCGCCGACTTTATTGCACAGGGCATTCGTTGCAATTGCATTTGTCCCGGCACTGTTGAAAGCCCCAGTTGGCACGAGCGTGTCACAGCGCTTGGCGAACAGCTTGGCAGCCGTGATGAAGCGCTTGCACAGTTTGTGGCGCGCCAACCTATGGGTCGCGTCGCCAGCGCCGAAGAGATTGCCGCCTTGGTGGTTTATCTCGCCAGTGATGAGAGCGCCTTCACCACAGGCCATCCTCATATCATCGATGGTGGGTGGTCGGGCCAATAGACCCACACAGTGCAGAAAAATTAGAATGTAAGGAACTGATATGAAACTTCTACGCTACGGAACACTTGGAGCTGAAAAACCTGGCCTTTTAGACAATGCAGGGCTGCTACGCGATCTTTCGGCCCATGTGGACGACATCACGGGGTCAACGCTGGATGACGCGACCCTTGCCAGATTGCGCGCGCTTGATCCCGCGGATCTCCCGATTGTCGAAGGCGAACAGCGCATCGGGGCCTGTGTCGGCAATATTGGCAAGTTTTTGTGTATCGGACTAAATTATTCTGATCATGCCGCAGAAACAGGCGCTGCTATTCCCGAGCATCCGATCCTGTTTTTTAAAGCGAACTCGGCCATCGTTGGACCCTATGACAATGTGGTCATGCCGCGCGGATCTGAAAAGACCGATTGGGAGGTCGAACTGGGTGTCGTCATCGGCAAAGAAGCGAAATATGTCAGTAAGGATGATGCGTTGGACTATGTCGCTGGCTATTGCATCGTCAATGATGTGTCTGAGAGGCATTTCCAAACAAACCTGACGGGACAATGGACCAAAGGTAAATCTTGCGACACATTTGGCCCAACAGGCCCATGGCTCGTGACGCGGGATGAAATAGACGACCCTCAAGCACTCGATATGGCCTGTGATGTGAACGGTAAGCGCATGCAAACGGGTAATACGTCGACCATGATTTTCACAGTTGCCGAAATCATCGAACATTTGAGCCAGCTTTTCACGCTTCATCCTGGTGATGTTATCACCACAGGCACACCTCCTGGTGTGGGCATGGGGATCAAGCCGAACCCTGTTTACCTCAAAAAAGGAGATGTGATGGACCTAACAATTGAAGGGTTGGGCAATCAGCGGCAACGCGTTGAACAAGATGGCTGATTTGTTGCAAATCGGCGATGTAACGGACGCTATGAAAGCGCGGCTCTCAGCCGCGTTTTCCATTCATCAGCTTGATGATTTTGACCCTGATAAAATAACCCACGTAATCACCAACGGTCATGACGGCATTTCCCCAGAACTCATGGCGTCGCTGAGCAATCTTCAACTGATCAGCAGCAATGGTGTTGGCTATGACGCAATTGATACCGCCGAGGCGGCGCGGCGCGGGATTTATGTGACGCACACACCCAACGTTTTGAACGCAGAAGTTGCGACAACCGCTATTTTGCTCATGCTCGCTTGCTACCGAGAAGTCCTGCGCGACGACGCTTACGTGCGCTCAGGCAAATGGGAACAGCAAGGAAACCCAGCGCTGACACGCAGTGCCGATAATCAAACCGTCGGCATCATGGGGCTCGGTCGGATTGGCCAAGAAATTGCGCACAAACTCTCGCCTTGGAATGCAAAAATTCTTTATCATGGGCGGACCAAAAAGGATGTAGCCTACACATATTATGACAATCTAACTGCGATGGCGCTGGTTTGTGATGTGTTGATCTGTATCACGCCTGGTGGTCCTTTGACCCACAAGATCGTCAACAAAGAAGTGATCGAAGCGCTCGGACCGAACGGAACGCTAATCAACGTCAGTCGTGGCTCAGTCGTTGATGAAGCGGCGATGATCGAGGCGTTGCAAAGTGGCGCTTTGGGCTGGGCCGGTCTTGATGTGTTTGAGGCAGAGCCAAACGTGCCACAAGCACTGCGCGAACTGCCCAACACAGTTTTGCTTCCCCATGTTGGCAGCGCAACCCTAGAGACGCGCGCAGCTATGGGGGCTTTGACAGTTGATAACCTTTTGCAACATCTAAAAGACGGCACCGTGATCAGCGCAGTCCCAGAAAGTGCGCATTTGTGAAGATACAGGCCAAAAGACATGATTGAATTCATCATTGCGGTGATTTTTTTACTCATCACACCGGGCCCCGGCGTGTTGACGACTGCAGGTATTGGCGCAGCATTCGGTTACCGCGCGGGGTTTAGCTTTGTGGGTGGGCTGATGCTGGGCGGCTTCATCAATATGATGATCGTTATCTCTGGCGTCGCGGCCTTGGTCCTTGCTGTGCCCTCATTGCGCGGTGTGCTACTCATCACATCGGTGGCGTATCTGATCTACCTCGCTTGGCGCATCGCAAGCGCAGGGGCAAAGGTAGGATTTGCACCAGCCGAAGCACCACTTGGCTTCCAAAACGGCTTGATGCTGCAGTTCATCAATCCCAAAGCTTACGTTGTGAGCACGACACTGTTTTCAGGCTTTGTATTTTTACCAGATAGCCCAGTGATCGAGGTGCTGTTGAAACTGGTGGTCTTCAACCTCATCTGGCTGCCAGTTCATTTAGCGTGGCTCGCGTTTGGTGCGAAAATTGGCAGTCTCAACCTGCCGCATAACCGTCAGCGTGCAATCAATATCGCAATGGCCCTCGCACTTTTGGTCGTTGTGGGCATCGCCATTAGGACGTCCTTGTGAGGCTTCAAAAGCGCTTTTAGCGAAAGGTTTCCATCCATTTCAAATTTTGCTCGGTTGCGCCAAATGCTTCTTTTTCACGGCCAAGCAACGCAAACAAGCCGTTCTCGCCTTTTGGCACGTCACCACGTCGCGTGTTCAGACTTAGGACTGGCAAGCCAGTTTCGTCCAGCGCCGCCTTCACGTCTTGCGCTGGCGTCTCATAGCGCCAATGGAGCTCTACGGCATCAAAACCCTAGGTTTTCTTAAAAGCGTGGCATAAACGAACCCAACTCTTGTTGTGAAAGCAAGGTCATCGCTTTGCGTGTTCTTTCACATTTACCCTGTAGCGCAGCGGTAAAAGCTGAATGTCATATCGCTCGACAATGAAGCCCCAAACGCCTTTAGGCGCTTTTAACATCACCACAATCGCGACAACGCCCAGTACAATCAAATAGGTCGTACCAAGGTCGGCCAAAGTCTCGCGCAACGCAAAAAAGATCAATGTCCCTATGATCGGCCCCTCAATGGTACCGATGCCACCGATTACGACGATGAAAATAACAAAGGCCGTCCAATCATTAACCGAGAACGCGGCATCCGGTGAGATCCGCAGCTTCTGAAGGAAAATCAAAGCACCAAGCATCGCTGTCAATCCGCTCGCAACCACGTACACCACGAATTTGGTTCGCCAAATGTCGATCCCTAGGGACCCCGCTGCCAATTCATTGTCGCGAATGGCTGTCAGCGCCAAACCGCGGCGTGAGCGCAGCATCAGATAAACTACGGTAATCGCAGTGACTGCTGCACCAAGTGCCATCCAGTAAGACAAGCTCTCGCGTCCTGATCGCGAACTGGCAAGCGAGCGCACGATCCCCACAGGTAAGGAGGAACCTGATCCGCCACCCAAAGCAGAGAGTTGCGCAAACGACAATCGAAACACCTCTGCAATGACCCATGTGCCAATCGCAAAATACGCGCCGCGCAAGCGAAAGATCAGCGTTGCAACAGGAATAGCAATCAACGCCCCAAGCACACCGGCCCCCGCAATCGCAAACACGGGATGTAAGCCGCCAAAAATGGTAAGCGCAAACAGCATATAGCCGCCAAACCCAACATAGGCTTGCTGACCAACAGAGACGAGGCCTGCATAACCGGCCATCAAATTCCAAAGGCTTGCCAGAGCAAGGTAGAGGAACAACTCCCCCATTAGCCGCATGTCCGCGCGGCCCGCCCACCAAGGCGCTGCGACCAAGATGATAATAATGAGCGCGCCAAGAACAGCTGCAACGCGGGCGGCTTGGGAGCTTCGTGAAATTTCGTGAGGTTGATCGCTCATCCGCTGACCCTCGGGAACAGACCGTTGGGGCGTATCGCGAGCACAACCAAAAACGCGATATGGCCAGCCAGCAGTTGCCAGCCCGGATCAATTTTTGCCCCGACCGTTTGCGCAACACCCAAGATGACACCGCCCACCAGCGTGCCCCAAAGATTACCAAGCCCGCCAATGATCACCGCTTCAAACCCGTATATCAGACGCGCCCCGCCAGCCGTAGGGTCAAAGCTCGTGCGAATACCCAAAAGGATGCCCGCGATCGCCGTCACCGCAAGTGCAAGCGCCATCGCAAGACCAAAGATGTGGCGCTTGTTCAACCCCATCAATTGCGCAATCTCTTGGTTATCAGACACTGCGCGAAAGGAGCGGCCCAATGGGGTGCGATAGAAAATGAACTGCAACGATGCGATCACAAAGATTGCGATGCCAAAGGTCAAAAGAGGCAAAACACCTAAGGACAAACCACCAACGCTCACGCTTGCGGTTTCGAGCGCACCTGCATTCATCTTTTGTGGATCGGCAGTGTAGCCTTCGAGGAAAAGGTTTTGCAAAATCACCGACAGGCCAAACGTCACCAAGAGTGGCGGCAAAATATCATCGCCCAAGGTTTTGTTCAGGATGCCGCGTTGCAAAACATATCCAATCGCAGCCATCGTTGGGACCACGAAAACCAGCGCCAACAGTGGATGTAACCCCGTCGCCATGACGACCGTAAGTCCGAGGTACGCCCCCAACACAATCAAATCCCCATGCGCGATATTAACCAAGCGCATGACACCAAAGATCAGCGAAAGCCCCGCAGCAAAGAGCGCATAAAGCCCGCCAAGCAGCGTTCCTTGAACGACAGCATTCACCCAATCCATCTATTCCACCCCAAAATATGCACGGCTAATGGCCTCGCGACTGATATCGCGGGAACGCCCCTCGAGCGAAACGCGCCCTTCCATCAAGCAATAAACGCGATCGGATACCGACAGTGCTTTGGAGACATCCTGCTCAACAATAATCGCCGACATGCCATCGCCAACGATGCCAGGCAAAGCTTCATAGATGGACTTGATAATGACCGGTGCGAGACCCAGTGAAATCTCATCAAACAGGATCAAATCAGGGTTAGACATGAGCGCCCGACCAATCGCCACCCTTTGTTGTTGTCCACCCGAAAGAGCCGTCGACGCAAAGGCGCGGCGTTCTTTAAGGACAGGGAATAGCTCGAATACAGCGTCAAGCGACCACGGCCCCTTGCGATTGAGCCGGCCGCCAATGAGCAAATTTTCCTCGACTGAAAGTGAGGGGAAAAGTTGCCGCCCTTCAGGCACCAAGGCGATCCCCAATGCGGCAACTTCATCAGCGCGCAGAGCGCCGATAGGCTGTCCATGATAAACAACTTGAGCTGCCGCGTTTGACATCAAACCAGATACAGAGCGCAACAACGTCGTTTTGCCAGCACCATTTGCACCGATGATAGCCAGAACTTCACCTTCGTTCAGCGCCATTTCAACACCGTAAAGGGCTTGAAAATCACCATAGCGTGCTTCGAGTTTGCGCAGCGATAAGATCGGTTCAGGCATCCACTTCGATCCCCAAATAGATTTCCTGAACTTCCGGGCTCGCCATAATTTCCTTTGGCGCGCCTTCGGCAATTTTTGATCCAAAGTCGATGACTATCAAGCGATCAACAACCGCCAACAGCGCATGTACGACATGTTCAATCCATATGATCGACACGCCGCTTGCGTGGATATCTTTGATGGTTTGAATGAGCGACGTACACTCACTTTCGGTCAAACCTCCCGCGATCTCATCAAGCATCAACAACTTGGGTTTCGCACACAGGGCACGCGTGAGCTCCAAGCGTTTGCGATCCAGCAAGGTTAGACTACCCGCCAGAGTATTTGCTTTGTTCAAAAGCGCGGTTTGATCAAGCACATCAAGGCATAATTGCTCCGCCACCTGCCCTGACAGGCCAGATGATTGCGTTGCTGCGACCATCGCGTTCTCAAAAACGCTCATCCCAGAAAACGGCTGTGGTACTTGAAACGAGCGCGCCATGCCAGCGCGACATCGCCGCGCAGCGGAGTGTTTTGTGACGTTCTCACCTTTAAACAAAATAGCGCCTTTGTCTGGTGCCAGCGTTCCAGTGATCAGATTAAACATCGTTGTTTTGCCAGCACCATTGGGGCCAATGACGCCCAGCGCCTCACCTTGCTGCAATGCAAAACTGAGGTCATCCGCGACCGTGACTGCGCCAAAGGCTTTATTCAGCCCATTGATTTGCAAAATTGGAGACATTTGTACTTTCAAATAGAAAGGTGCGGCGCACAACGACGCCACACCTAAGTGCTTAAATAAGCTTCAGTTCACCCGTGAGTGGAATGTCAGGTTGCGCGGAGTTGGCGACGATCTTTAGATCGAAGGTATCCCCTTCTTTCTGCCATTGACCGCCCACCAACGGTGTTTTGGACACATTCTTAACAGGGCCATTGGACCAATCCACCGTTCCGACAATCGTGTCGAGCTTGGTGGCGGCAATGGCAGCTGTAATCGCTTCGTAATCCTCTAAATCTTCCGCACGTTTAATCACGTCTGCAGCAACTTCAAAGAGCGCGTGCTTGAACCCGATCGGCTGTGTCCATGGACGACCCGTCGCAGCTGTGTAGCCGCCTGCGAGATCTTTGGCCGTTGTGCCATCAAGCGAGGATGCAAATGGGTGATGCGGTGACCACCATACCTCAGAAGTGAGGCCATCCGCACGGTCGCCGTAGCTGTCAATTACTGTCGGGAAGAGCAGTGCCTTACCAACGGTAACAACCTTCGGCGCAAAGCCTTGTTGCGCGGCTTGTGACCAGAACGTGCCAAAGTCAGGCGGGATCATCACACCCGTAACGATCTCACAACCCGCGTCGCGGAACGCTGCGATCTGGTTGGAGAAATCATCCGAGAGCGGCTGATAGCGACCCGGATCAACAATGTTATAGCCCGCACCAGCAAGCGCTGGCGGCATGCCCAGTTGCGCATCGCCCCATGCATTGCCGTCTGCATCATTCGGGAACAAGCCACCGACATTCTTCGCAACACCGCTTTGGCCCCACATATCAAGAAAGACGCCGATAACGTCCTCAAGTCCCCAGAAGAAGTGATACGTGCTCTGAAACCCTTCGGCAGGATTACCGTTGCGCCCAAAGAAGTATGGCTGCCAAGGAGCATCGGTGGTGATGCAAGGAACTTCGTTAATTTCGCATTGATCCGCGACAGGGTTCGTCGTGTCAGGCGTCGCGGCTGCGAGCATGATGTCGACTTCTTCGCCAAGAATTAGGTCTGCCGCAACTTCAGCAGCTCGGTTCGGGTTAGACTGGCTGTCGCGCGTGATAATTTCAACATTCCAGCTCGATCCGTTGTTCTCCAGCCCACCCGCAAAAGTTTTTCTGATCCCCTCTAGGACATAATCATCCGCTTCGGCAAAGCCCGCGAGCGGCCCGGTTTTCGGGCTAACAAAGCCGATTTTCAGCGTCTTGCTCTGCGCATAAGCGCGCGTGCCAGATATGATCGCAGGTGCCGCAACAGCGGCTGCGGTGCCTGCCAGAAAACCACGCCGTGTCGGGCGTATAAGTCTCGTCTTTGTCATCGTTATTTCCTCCCTTTAGTGGCCATTTTTGACCTTCTTTCATCTTCTAGAGCGCGAGAATTGCGCTCATAACACGCGTCAAATCTGCGCTTGGATCATCGCTCAGCGCATCACTGCGCCAGCACACATGTTGATCAGGGCGTACAAGCACACAGCCCGTATCGCTTACTTCGCGCTCGCGCGCCCAATCACCCGTGTGATCCACAAAAGCCTGACGCGGTCCAATGACATGACTTGCAATCTCAATGCCCAGCGCGTCGCCAACTGTGTTCGCAGCCTCCACCCATGCTTCGCCTCCCAGACCTGTAAGCAGGGTAAACTTGCCCCCGCCGACCAGATCAAGCGTTGAGTGCTTGCCACCAATTGCATCGAAAACCCACGCATGCGGAATGCGCGCACCGGGCCATGTTGTGGGTTGGTAATGCAGCTCTGCATCTTTGGTGAAGGCGGGTTCGTCCTGATCATCCGTGACAATCGCATCCGAGCGATAGCGCTGGTTCATCTCCACGCCATGCGCGTCAAATTCGTACTTCTTGAAAGCAATCGCAGCATTCAAAGCGCTGCGTTGTGCTTCAGCCTGATCGTCCGCGCCACACCGAGCATCCATATTTGCTTTGATATTATCGATATCGCTGCCACCTGTCATGCCAAGAGCTTCAAATATTGGCCCAAACTCGCCAATGGATTGGTTCGCCCGTGTCACGATCTGTTTCGCAATCGGTGCGCGCTCCGTGTCGTAACTGTCCAGAAGACCTTCGCCCGCCTGTCCCTTCAGAACACTTGCCAGCTTCCAGCACAGATTAAAGGAATCCTGAATGGAAGTGTTTGAGCCTAGCCCATTGGACGGTGGATGGCGATGCGCGGCGTCGCCCATGATAAAGACACGACCGCTCGAGAGTTGCTCTGCATAAGCGTCATTCACGGTCCATGTGTTTGCACTTAACAGTTCAATCTCTAGCTCTGGATCGCCCACAAGTTGACGTGCAACATCCGTCGCCATTTTCTGATCAACGACAGGCGCAGGTTCGTTGATATCATAGCCCCACACGATCAACCATTCGTTCCAAGGCCGGATCATCCGAACAAGGCCCATGCCAATCCCGCCAACATCCGCGCCGGGCTGCATCACCCAATAAAGCACAGAAGGCCGATGCGCGACGTATTTGCTCAAATCCGCTTTGAACAAAATGTTCATCGAGCCCCCGACGCCCATTTTGCCGGCGATAGGAAGGTTCTCATGTTCTGCAACCAATGAGTTACCGCCATCAGCGCCAATGAGGTATTTTGAGCGAATAATCAGCTCTTTGCCCGTCATACGATCAAGGCAGGTTGTTGTGACACCGTCATCTTCTTGCATGTGGCTTAGGTATTGCGTGCTCATACGGGCTTTGGTGCCGCGGCTGCACGCGGTCTTAAACAACAAAGGCTCCATAAAAGTTTGCGGCAGATCGTTCATCAAGGTCGGGCTGCTCATCAAGTGTTCTGCCTTGGACAGTGGGTGCGTACCCCAACTTTTCATCCGGCCGATTTCTTCACCTGCCAAGCTTTCGCAAAACACGTTCTCGCCCATGAGCTCTTGCTCGGTTGCAAAGAGATAGGCCTCTTGCTCTACGTCTTTGCCAAGATCACGCAGCACTTCCATTGTGCGCTGGTTGGTAATGTGCGCGCGGGGTGTATTGGCGAGCCAGCTGTAACGATTTATCACGACATTTTCGATACCGTAATTCGACAATAGCGCGGCAGAGGAAGAGCCAGCTGGACCCGTGCCGATGATGAGAACGTCCGTCGTGATATCAACCATTTTTATGTCCTTGTGCAGAATTTAGATAGCCAGATGCCAACTTTTGAAAAGCCTGGCGCGCAAAACCCAAAGGCTACGCTTTGGGTGCGAGTATTACATCAAACTCCACATGAAGGAAGTTTTCCGTAACTTTGCCCGACACCTCCATGCCCTCTGGAAATTCTGATGCTGGCTTTTCCACGTATGTCATCACCAAATCCTCGCGCACGCCAAAGACGGTATCTTCGTCAAGATAAGGATCATCATCCGGGAAAATCTCGGTCACTAGCGGCTCGAACCCCGGTGCTGTGACGATGTAGTGCAGGTGCGACGGGCGCCACGGGTGACGACCACAGGCGCGCAAAATATCACCAACCGGACCATCGGAAGGCACAGTGTATTCGACCGGCTTAACTGTGGTGAAAGCGTATTTTCCGTCCTCACCAACGGTCATGAGACCATGGAAGGAATAGGTGTCTTGTTCTTGGTCCTGACTTGCGTAAAGACCATTGGGTGCGGTTTGCCAGATGTCGATTTCTGCCCCAGCGATTGGGTTGCCATCAGTGTCCTTGATAACACCCTGAGCTAACAACATCGGCCCGCCATAATGACGTTTCATATCCCCACCATACGCCAGCGCAGGGGCACCTGAAACGTGAAAGGGGCCAAGTACTGAAGAGCTTGTCGCATCTTCGCTGGAGTTGATCATATCCACAAGTGAGGACATTCCAAGTACATCAGAGGCGAGCACAAATTCATGACGATCCTCTGTTTCAATTGCAGCACAGCCTTCAAGAAACGCGATCCCTGCTCGCCACTCTTCGTGGGTCAGTTTTGTTTCGCGCGCAAAATCATGCAGATGCTGCACTAAGGATCCCATAATCTCTCGCATCCGTGGGCTGGTCTCCTTGGATACATACCCCATGAAAACATCGGTGATATTTTCTTTAGTGACTGTGCGCATGGGATGGCTCCTTTAGATTAATGCAAGGTCAAAGGCTCAGAAGATGGCTCT